>CAYWKR010000225.1:0-4326 GCA_964458785.1 uncultured Bifidobacterium sp.
GCCTGTATCAGGTGCTATTTCTATGGAATGAACAGCGAATCATCTGGAAAGGATTGAAGAATCCAACGCAAGAGTAGGACTGGTAAGGCACCAACTTCATCGGTTTAATTGTCGTCCTGCTTTAAGATTAGCAGGAATCTCAATATATTCATTAAAAAATACACATCATGAAAACAAGAAAATTACCCTTTGTACTCAGTATAATGGCCGGTTTGGCTGTTTATCTGATCTTCAGTTCCAATAGTGGTGGCATTTCTGGCCAAAGTTCGGCCGGATGTGGGGGCAGTACCTGTCACAGTTCCAGTTCATCCACTACGCTGGCCTTAACCGGGATTCCGGTGACAGGTTATGTGCCGGGAACAACCTATACATTAACTTTTTCGGTCAGTAACTCAAGTAAGGCAGCTGCCGGTTTTGATCTCACTTGCAGTGGGGGAACCTTAAGTGGTGCTCCTTCCGGAACCATGATTATGAGTGGAAATGAAATTCACCATACGTCCCCTAAGAATGCACTTTCAGGAATCACATCCTGGTCGTTCAGCTGGACAGCACCCACCGCGCCTACTCCCGTGGTGTTTAATTTTGCCGGGAATGCAGTGGATAATTTAGGATCCAGTGCCAACGATGCCTGGGCCGTTTCCAGTACCACCGCAACAGCTGCCACCACTACAGTTACCCCCCCTTCGGTCATAATGTCTACAGTAACCAGCATAACGCAAACAACTGCTTCGATCAGCGGATCAGTTAATGCAAATGGGGCCAGTACCTCGGTGAGTATCGATTATGGCTTAACCACTTCCTATGGAAGTAATATGGTAACCACACCGGGTACCGTTATTGGTACCAGTGCCAGTGCGGTAGGAGCCACCCTGAGTTTGCTGACACCGGGTACCTTATATCATTATCGGATTAAAGCCACTAACAGTGCCGGTACTACCAATGGGCCCGATGGAACCTTTACCACCCTTCCCACAGCAGTAAACGATTTTGAGAAAGCCGGATTTATGCTTTATCCTAATCCCGCTACAGATCAAATGCTGTTGCAAAGTCGGGAAATGCTCAGTGGCATAGAAGTGGATGCCGTAAACCTCCTGGGTCAACGCACCGTACTAACCTGGAAACAGCAGGGAGACAGGCAAATAGCGATTGAAACTGATGATCTGTCGCCGGGAAATTACCTCCTTCACGTTAAACATACTTCGGGGAATTATTATAAACATTTCCAGAAGAAATAAACTTCATTGAATGGAAAGGCTGTCGGAAAGGACAGCTTTTTTTATGATTTCTTTTTCAGGAGAACGAGGGGGGAATTTTACATTTGGAAAAAATTATATGAGGGTTCCATTCTTTTTACTATTGCTATTGGCGGGAATGCAAAGCCATGCTTTTGAATATAGTTCCTTGTCGGCTTATCCTTCTAAGTCGAAGAAGTCAAAGAAATCCTTCGATCGCACCCGGATACTGATCGGTCCCGGATTGGGATTTGGAGCCGGTTACAGGTCGTTTTCGTTTAATATCTCTCCTTCTGTCGCGTATGCGATCAACGAAAATTTTCACGTGGGAACAACCCTGGGTTTTAATTACTTTCAGGCCAGCGAAGATTATACCAATCCGGTAACAGCACAGCAGGCTGTTTTTAAATACAAGTATCCTGCTTATTCGCTGAGTGTGTTTGCCCGTTATCTCCTGAAAGACTATTTGATTTTCAATGTCGAACCCGAACTGAATAATACCAAGGTGGTAACCGGCTATTATTTCGATAAACAGGGAAAGATTCTGGAGAATAAACAACGTTTGTTTGTACCATCTTTTCTTGTAGGTGCCGGTTATCCGCAACGATTCGGACGATATAGCTATTCCTACTTTCTGGTTTGCTACGATCTGATTCAGGATCCCAATGCCAGGTATTATCAAACGCTGGATTTTCGTGCAGGAATCATGCTGAATTTGTGGAATTAAAAAGCCATCTGGTAGAATAACGTAAAGAAAATCAGGTTATCTTTCCACTGAAAAAATAATCCGCTAACCAAACGGACATCAACATATCATGGATAAAAAATGGGTATTCAGGGAATTCGATTCCCGCGAAGCAAAGTCCCTTCAGGCAGCGCTTGAAATGCAGAATCCTGTTCCTGCACAACTTCTTGTACAACGGAATATAAAAACATTTGAAGAAGCCAGGTCCTTTTTCAGAACCAGTGCCGATCTGCTTTCCGATCCCTTTCTGATGAAGGGAATGGATCGGGCCGTGGAACGGATTCATCAGGCATTTCTGAGAAATGAAAAAATACTGGTGTATGGCGATTACGATGTAGATGGAACCACGGCTGTGGCTATGGTCTATTCATATTTAAAGAAGATTCATTCACAAGTACAATATTATATACCGCATCGGTTCAGGGAAGGATATGGCGTGTCGGAGCTGGGAATACAATGGGCGAAGAATGAAGGTGTTCAACTGATGATTACCCTCGATTGCGGGATCAAAGCCATTGAACAGGTACAGAAGGCAAATGAGTTGGGCATCGATGTCATTATCTGTGATCATCATCTGCCCGATGTGGAATTGCCTGCCGCTTACGCCATTTTAAATCCTAAACAAACTGATTGTCCGTATCCATATAAGGAATTGTGCGGATGTGGAGTGGGGTACAAATTAATCAGTGCCTTTCATCAGCGTCACCCTGTTACCGAGGCCGATCCGAATGAATTATTGGATCTGCTGGCCACGGCTATTGCGGCTGATATTGTTCCCATTACCGGAGAAAACCGGGTCATGGCTGTATTGGGATTGGAAAAGGCGAATCAAAATCCATCGTTACCCTTAAAGGTTTTGCGCGATATTAATAACCTCAAAAAGCCATTCACGATTAATGATCTGGTTTTCATTATAGCACCCCGGGTAAATGCAGCCGGACGTATGGATGATGCACGGAATGCCTTATTATTATTTATTGAAACAGATGAAGAGCGGGCCAGAAAGCAAGCCATGATTCTGGATGTTCACAATCAGGACAGGAGATCGCACGACAAAAATACAACCGAGCATGCATTGCAGATGGTAGAGGATGATGTGAACAGTGAATCGCAACGTTCTACTGTAGTGTTTCATCCGGAATGGCATAAAGGAGTGGTGGGGATTGTAGCATCCCGACTAATCGAGCATCATTACCGTCCGACCGTGGTGCTGACCCGTTCGGGTGAAGATAAGATTACCGGATCGGCACGTTCCATTAAAGGATTTAATTTGTTTGATGGGTTGAATCAATGTGCGCCTTTACTGGAAAACTGGGGTGGACATTATTTTGCTGCAGGATTAACGCTGTACGAAAAAAACCTGGAGGCCTTTAAAGTCCGGTTCGATGAAGTGGTCAACGAAATGGTGCCCCCTGAATTATTTCAACCGGTGATTGAAGTGGATGCCGAACTGCCCTTTGTTTTAATCGACGAACGATTGATGAATACGCTTAAGCAATTTGCTCCTCATGGTCCGGGAAATATGACTCCGGTTTTCCTTGCACGAAGGGTACGGGATTATAAATCGGGAAGCACTATTCTCAAAGAAAAGCATATGAAGTTCAGTTTGTGTCAGAATGGAAAGGATCATAAAAGTGGAATTGGATTCAATCTGGCCGATAAATATGTTGCCCTGGAAGGCTCCAAAAATCAGCTCGATATTCTCTTCCATCTCGAAGAGAACGAATGGAATGGAAAATCCAGATTACAACTGAAAGTGCTCGATATCCGGCTGGCGGAAAACGGATAATTGTTCTTCGCTTGAAAAAGGAATTGACGGGTTGGAATTAAAATAGAAAGGGGAGCCCCCACAGCCCCCCTTCCGTTCACCCCAAAAAACAATCTGATTCACAGATTGACAAAATGCCTATTCCTTCACATAAGGTTCGATTACCATTTTTTCTTCCCCGTTGTATACCATCCGGCTGATTAAAAAATACTGTCCGGCTGGGCATTCTGAAAACAGTACCGGTTGACGTACCGGGTATAGCCATTTTTTTAAAACGCTCCCCTGTATGTTAACCAATAGTACCTGCTGAATACACTCAGAACAAACTTCATTTGACATAACACATCCAGCCCCCGGATTGGGATACCAACAAAGAGTAGCTCGATAGATATATCCTTGCCGCTGTGCGACGGGTGGTACAGCCAACTCCGGATCAGGATTTTCTTCGCTGCTTTTTATTTTCAATATACAGGCATCAAATCCTCCGGTGGCCGTAAAGGGAGCGAAAAGACCGGCAGGGTCTAATTGCGCTACACCCTGATATATACCGCCACAATACATAAAGGTTTCGGAGCCTGAGG
>CAYWKR010000226.1:0-4298 GCA_964458785.1 uncultured Bifidobacterium sp.
CTTATTATATTCATCGCTCTCGCTCTGTTTCTCGCTCTCATTTTCTGCTCTGTTTGTCGCTCTCATTTTCTCGCTCTCGTTTCCGGCATTCAATTATTTAATAACTGTAACGGCTGCAAAGGGTACATTTAAAATGAATATGCAGAATGGAGATGGTTCAGATCGATTTCCGGGGATTGAAAAAAAGACGTAACGCCTTGTTGGCTTCTGAAAATGAATACCAATCCAACGCATCCGATTGTAATGCCAGCACTGCACCGGGTTTCAGATCATACGTAAGTGCCGGAAACAGACTTCGTGCATATTCACTGATTCCGTTATTATGACCTATGATAAATAAACACTGTATCGGGTCTTCAGTACTTTCCACCCACGATGAGAGCATCTCTGCCGTTGCATGATATAATGCATCGCTATAATGGATCAAGCCGTCTTCCAGATTCAAAGCCGTACCGATTTGAGCAGCCGTTTGCCGGGTTCGGGTGGCGCTGCTGCAAAGGAGTTGATCCGGAAATAAATGACTGTATTGTAATACCCGTCCGGTACACAAGGCATCTTCCAAACCCACCTGGGTTAAGGCCCGGTGATAATCGCTATCTGCCGAACGGAAAGGTTCTGTTTTGGCATGTCGTATCAAAACCAGCGTCTTCATATCCTGAATGTAAGAATGTAAATGTGTTTTCTAATGATGGTACCTTTTCTATTTCCTGAATTAGTCTTTCTCGCGGGGAAGATTATTATTTTCTTCTTCTGCTTTTTGAATGAACCATGAAACACTACTTTTTTCTTTCTCATTGCTGAGTTCGATCTGGTATTCACCCGCCGGTAAATAAAAATCACCGTTCTCTGCCATTTGTAAAACCGGTTTGAATTTTCTTCGTGCCGATTCAGGAACAGTTAAATGATACACTGTTTGATTAAATCCTGTGGTGGCTGTATCGGTAAAGGTCTGCAATAAATCTCCCTTTCGGTTACGAACAGAAAATGTATGGATTCCTTTTTCCTGTGTAAAATATTCCAGTTTAATTTCAGGTACTATTGGGTCGCTATATACCGACGAACGGGTGCCCGCTTTCGTTATAACGGTAGCCGTATCCGGAGCAAAGAGTACCAGATTCCTGGAACGGATGTCGGGGTATTGTTGAACGCGATTCAGCGGTGCGATATACACCGAACGGCCATGTGTTCCGAGAACCAATTCGTTTTCTCTTTCCTGAATTACCATATCGTGAATAGCTACCCGTGGCAGATTACTTTGCCAGGGTACAAAATGTTCACCCCGGTCGAAACTTACATATAAACCATTATCGGAACCCACATAAAGTATGTTTTCATTTTTTGGATCTTCACGTACCACATTCAGGGGTTCCTGTGGAAGATCCTTTCCAAGTGCCTGCCAGTTTTTACCATAGTTATCACTCACAAATAATAAGGCACTGAAATCATCGTTCCGGTAGCTGTTCAGTGTGGCATACACCCGTTCTTCCTTAAACCGGCTGGCAATCACCCGGCTTACCCAATCATGTTGCGGCAGCGAATTGCTGATCCGGTTCCAGGTAAAACCACCGTCGCGGGTACAGGCAATAGCCCCGTCATCGGATCCGGTATAGATTAATCCAAATTTTAATACACTTTCACTGATGCTGGTGAGTGTGGCATAAGGCACATTGCCTTTACGTTCGGCTTCATGCATGGTCAGGTCTTTGCTGATGGCTTCGGGATTTTTTCCCTGATGCAACGAACGATGCAGGCAATTAGAACCAAGATAAAAAATATCCTGATGGTGTTTACTTAACCATATAGGTGTTTGCCAGTTGAAACGAAAAGGTTCCTCGCCAATTTGATGAACCGGTTTTATATCTTCACTGCTTCCATTGTTTTTGTTGATCCGGTAATAATTTCCAAACTGATATCCAACATATACGGTAGTGTTATCTCGGGTGTCGACCTGAACCTGCATACCGTCGCCATCCCCAATATTGCGATAAGGATATTGTCCGCTCTGATGCCAGGCTGTGTTTTCGGTAGTATTGGAAGGGGCAGTCCATGTTCCGTTATCTTGTAGTCCGCCATACACATTATAGGGTTTGTCGTCATCCACCTGCACGGCATAGAATTGACCTACTGCTGGGTTATTGGCTTTGTACCAATGTTGTCCGTTGTCGTAACTGATATTCACCCCCCCGTCATTCCCGGTTATCAGATATTGATCATTATCGGGATGAATCCAGATGCGATGATAATCCGGGTGACAGTTATCGCCATCAATTCCTTTAAAATGTTTACCACCGTCTTCACTCATTAAAACCGGGTATCCGGCAATAAACAATTTTTCGGGATTCTGGTGTGAAACGGAGATGGTTCCAAAATAATATCCGTAGGTATAATACACTCCTTCCAGCCATTCACTGTGTGTTTTGTTCCAGCTCGTTCCCCCATCATTGCTCCGGTATACTTCGGCACCAATTACAGGTGTATCAAACAGGTTGGCATCGGCATCCGCCAGTTTCCAGTCGGCCACATCCTGTACCGTGTATTCTTTTTTTTCGATACTTTGTTTCACACTTTCTGCTGTATATTTTTCCGGATAACCATTGCTACGCAAATAATCGTTTAATTTTTTATTGTCGAGTTGCAGAAAACTGCTTTCGTTTAAAGCGGCTATATCGCGGGCATTGAGTTTTTTTTCTTTTTTACTGTCTTCCGGTTGGTTAAACTGGTTATCGAGTATGGCATAGAGTGTTTCCGGATGCGAGGCACATAATGCTAAACCAATACGACCCACTCCTTTGCCCTGAGGAAAGCCATTGGTTCCATCGGTGAGTTTTGTCCAGTGTTCGCCGGCATCGCTGCTTTTATATATAGCGCTTCCTTCACCGCATCCATTAAAATTCCATGGGGTACGGGTGCGGGTCCAGCTGCTGGTATACAGTATATCGGGGTTGGAAGGATGTATGATGAGATCAACACAACCGGTAGTATCGTTCATGTATAAGGTTTGTTTCCAGTGCTGTCCGCCATCGGTGGTTTTGTATATACCACGTTCCTTGTTTGGGGTGTATAAATGACCTAATACTGCCACCCAGGCTACTTTTGGATTTTCGGGATGAAGAATGATTTTACCAATATGGTGACTTTCTTCCAGTCCGTGGTGCTGCCAGTGACGACCACTATCGGTAGACTGGAATATTCCTGTTCCGGCATAGGACGAGCGGGATGAATTCACTTCACCGGTACCCATCCAGATCGTATGGTTTTTCCAGTTTACAGCCACATCACCAATGGTAATACTGGATTCGTGATCGAAAACAGGTTCAAAGGAAAGTCCGTTATTGGTAGTGTGCCATAAGCCGCCACTGGCATATGCAGCATAAAATTCATGCGGGTTGTTTGGGTTGACTTCCAGATCGGTGACCCGGCCACTCATAATGGTGGGACCGATATTTCTGAATTCCAGACCATTCAAGGGCGACTCCTGCTCTTTCAGTTTCTGAAAGGAAGCTAAACGTTGGGTTGCCGGCGATTGTGCCCAGGCAGGATCGAAACGAAGCAGCAAAAGAAAAAGAATCAGATGGCATGTAGGCAAATTCATCATAAGAAAAATAGAATGTAAAGAAGTAATCCGTGGCATATCGGGAAGGCTAATTTAATCTTCCCTTCGCACAATCCATTGCAAGATGTAATATTGTATCCGATGAAGGGGTACAGATTTTTATGGAGTGTATGCTTTTGCCTATGGCCGGTATTTTTATTTTCGCAACATGCCAGAAAAAAAAGTGAAGCACCGAAAAAATCAGTTCCGGAAGTACCCACGTTGCTATCGTATGAACTCTTACCGGATGGTGATACGCTGAACAAATTATATAGTGGCAACCTGAAGCAGGGTTTATGGCTGGAGGAGCATCCGGCGCATTTTGAAGAACCGGCTTATTACGAGAGCGGCCTGTATGAACAAAATAAGAAAAGCGGAAAGTGGTTAACCTTTTATCCGGGCGGACAACTGGTTTCGGAAGAGAATTTCCGGAATGGGTTACGGCATGGCGAAGCCCGGTACTACGATGAAGGGCGTTTGATTTGTGTAGGGCATTATCTGGCATTAAATGCGAAGTATGAATACGATACACTTCAGGTGGAACGGGCCAACGATATGGGATACAAAACGGTGGTGGTAAAAACCGATGTAGGCAGTATACGACATGGCAACTGGCTGTATTATGATGCCTATACCCGGAATATCAAACGCATGATGGAATATCAGGCCGACGAAGTGATTTCGGACACGACATATAATACACCTA
>CAYWKR010000227.1:0-4292 GCA_964458785.1 uncultured Bifidobacterium sp.
TCAATCCGGTTTCAACACGAAGCGGTGCCATATCTTTATACATCGTCAATTGTTGTTCTACCGGTAAATCCGATACATCACTGAGCTTAGGTTCTACCCGCTCTACTTTATTGGTTACTATTTCTGTTTTCTCCTCCTTCGCAGTGGTATTATTCACTTCACTTTTCTTTTCTCCACTATTATTTTTGGTGGTTTTCCCTGTGCTCTTTGGCGAACAGTTTACCAGCACCATTAATGAGGCTGCAATGGCAAGCATAGAAATAATCTTCTTCATGTGTATTTTATTTTCGCTAAAGTAAAGGCTTTCGCTGAATTTCAGACAGCCGATAAAAAGTTATCACTTTTTAAACATCTTTGTGCCATAAAAAACGAAATCATGTCAATGATACTTACCTCACTTCAGGATGGAATTTTCCGGATTACCCTGAACCGTCCGGAGAAATTCAACAGCTTCTGTCGCGAAATGGCATTAGCTTTTCAGCATGCCCTCGATCAGGCTGCCGAAAATGAGGAGGTTCGACTGGTATTGATTACCGGTGAAGGGAAAGCCTTTTGTGCCGGACAGGATTTAGCCGAAGCTATTGAAGAAAACGGACTGGAACTGGAACAAATCGTACAGGAACATTACAACCCTGTTATTCTAAAGATGCGGGCCCTCAGGCGTCCTGTTCTTTGTGCTGTGAATGGAGTAGCGGCTGGTGCCGGCGCCAATATTGCCTTAGCCGGCGATATAGTAGTAGCTCACGCTTCGGCCTCCTTCATACAGGCGTTCAGCAAAATCGGACTTATTCCTGATAGCGGAGGCACCTACTTTCTTCCGCGGTTGATTGGTTTTCAGAAAGCTTCTGCCCTGATGATGACCGGTGAAAAAGTACCTGCCGCCGAGGCTGAACAAATGGGTATGATTTACCGTTGCTTCCCGGCAGAAAGCTATGTGGAAGAAGTGGAAAAACTGGCAAGAAGTTTAGCTTCCATGCCAACGTACGGATTAGCCCTGACCAAAGAATTACTGAACGAAAGTTACCATAACACACTCGAACACCAATTACAGCGTGAAGGAGAGCTACAGGTCAAAGCATCAAAAAGCTACGATTATACCGAAGGCGTTCAGGCCTTTCTCGAAAAACGAAGCGCCATTTTCAAAGGGAAATAAATAGCTCGTCAGAAACTCCTGTAGGTAACGTCTGATCCATTTATACCATATTAAAGAAAAGGTACCTGAACCGGGAAAACCGGTTGGATTCTGATAAAATTGTAGTGAAAAGGCTTACGGTATAATAGTGAGGTTTTATAAGCTTACCGCACACCATACAACACCGCTTCTATTTCAAAACTGACTTACCGTGCGAACTTAAAATCGTATTCCGGTATGAATTCCACCCATCAGACAAGGGTCAACTAACATGATAGGGCCAAGAATAAAAAACCCGAGACCGTCAATTTCCTTTTTTGGTGAATTATACAGAATTAAACCCAGTCCAAGGTCGGCACCGATATAGAACCTGCGACTGATAGTTACGTTCAGGCTGTTGTTAATCATAAATCCCATTTGAAAAACTTTAGTGGGTGTAAATACACTATTGTAGTTCGAATCGAGATGTTCAATCATATATTTTTCGGAACCTGCAACAAACTGCATTCCAAATGCATAGCGAAAAACACCTTGTCCTCCGGGATAAAATTTGACTCCGGGATTTACAAAAAAACTTTTATGTTGTAAACCCATGCTTAAAGGCAGGAATACCGATACCTTGTTTCCCAGTATTCGTTCATACTGAAATCCAAATTCTATGTTATTTGAGTCCGTCCAGGTTCTTAGTACATAACTGAAAGGAGTTATGCTGAGAATATTTTTCGGAAAGTCTTCATCGTCATAATATCCTCCTGAATTGAAGGATCCAATGGTGGGATATTCTTCATCATGCAGAGTGGATGTTACCGACTTTAATACAGAGTAGGTATACTTTTGCCCGGTAAGTGAACCGGAGAAAGTCTGACTAAAAGCAAGTACGGAAATAGAGGAAAGTGTGAGAGTGAATAAAAAGTTTTTCATGATAATGTGTTTTATTATCACAAAACTATTTTTTCAAATTCCTCCCTCTCTTGATATAGGTTAGCAAAAATAAATGCTCCTGAACCAGGATAAATATAGAACACCTTACCGCCCGGATGTTTTAAGAAACCTGTCAGACAAGTAGGCTGAAATTCAATTCCCTCTTCTGTTAAAGCCCGTCTCCGTCCAGCAAATTGCCTAAACCACCCAGAATACCTCCTTCTTCCTTCCGCTTAAACATACCATACGACATCACCCGTGAGGCCAGTCTGCTGATAGGTAACGATTGAATCCAAACCGTACCGGGCCCCCGCAGGGTAGCAAAGAATAAACCTTCGCCTCCAAAAATGGTATTCTTGATTCCTCCCACAAACTGAATATCAAAATCCACTTCCCTGCTGTATGCTACCACACAACCAGTATCGATTTTTAAAATTTCGCCAGGTTGCAGCGTACGTTCATACACATGACCACCGGCATGTACAAAGGCCATTCCATCCCCTTCGAGCTTTTGCATAATAAACCCTTCGCCACCAAATATGCCGGTACCCAGGCGTTTCTGAAATTCAATTCCAACACTTACCCCTTTGGCGGCACATAAAAACGCGTCCTTCTGACATATCATTTTTCCACCCAGTTGGGCTAAATTCAGCGCGATAATTTTTCCGGGATAAGGCGAAGCAAAATGTACTTTCTTTTTGCCCTGCCCCACATTGGTGAAAGCCGTCATGAACAAACTCTCACCGGTTAACAGCCGCTTGCCTGCCGAAAAAAGTTTACCCATAATGCCACCGGTTTGCGGACTTCCGTCGCCAAAAATGGTTTCCATTTGAATACCGTCGTCCATCATCATAAAGGCTCCGCTTTCTGCAATAGCCGTTTCATTCGGATCCAGTTCAATTTCAATATGCTGCATCTCTTCCCCGTGTATCCGGTAATCAATTTCATGTGCGTTCATGGTATAAATTTTTTTTGTAAATATCCGGGGAAATTCATCATCACAAAAAAGATTTACGTTCCCTGAGGCACTGAGTATTCAAATAGGAATTGTTGTAAATTTCCCGAAAATTAATTCATGCAGGCACAGCATATGATCAACTGGTTCGAGATAGCCGTGAGTGATTTCGATCGGGCGAAGCGATTTTATGAAACCTTGTTCGATATTGAAATGACCGAAAATGCACAACATGGATACCGGATGGCCTTTTTTCCTTCCTATGAAGGTAAAATAAGCGGAGCCATTTGTTACGGTGAAGGATATATTCCCAGTGGAGCCGGGGTGCTTCTGTACCTGAATGCCAATCCCGATTTGAATCTGGCACTGGACCGGGCTACACGGGCAGGCGGGAAAGTAATTGTTCCTAAAACACTGATTAATGCCGAAGCCGGTTACTATGCCTTTATTGTGGACACCGAAGGGAATCGGGTTGCCCTCTATTCTGAACGCTGATGAAAACTGAAAAAAATACCTGCCTGTGGCCGGGTACCGATGAAAAAATGCATCGCTACCACGATGAAGAATGGGGGGTGCCGGTACACGATGATCAAAAACATTTTGAATTCATTGTACTGGATACCTTTCAGGCCGGTTTAAGCTGGAAAACTATTTTGCATAAACGCGAAAACTTCCGGAAAGCCTTCGATCAGTTCAACGTACATAAAATAGCCCGTTACAACGAACGAAGTATTCAACGACTGATGAATGATGCCGGAATTATCCGCAATCAACTGAAAATCCGGGCTACCGTCAGTAATGCGCAATCGTTTATTGGCATTCAAAAAGAACATGGCAGTTTCGATTCCTTTATCTGGCAGTTTACCAGACATCAGACCATAAAAAACAAACTTCACCCCCGGCATGCATTACCGGCCACTTCTCCCGAAAGCGATGCTATGAGCAAAGCACTGTACGCAAAGGGTTTTAAATTTGTCGGATCTACGATCTGTTATGCCTATATGCAGGCCGCAGGAATGGTAAACGATCATCTGGTAACCTGCTTCCGCTATCATGAACTTTAATTTGCAGGTTTTTTAATTCCGCACTACAGTGTATTTTGTGTGCCCGAACAAATAAATTCAATTCGAATGAAATTACTGGATCAAAAGGTGGCCCTGATTACCGGAGGAAGCCGCGGAATTGGCGAAGCTATTGTTTTAAAGTTTGCCGGTCAGGGATGCCGGGTTGCCTTTACCTATATTAGCGAAGGAAGTCGCGAAAAAGCACTGGCTGTGGAAGAAC
>CAYWKR010000228.1:0-4262 GCA_964458785.1 uncultured Bifidobacterium sp.
CTGCAGATGCCTGATCAGCAATTCAAAATTCCGGTTGAACGATGGTTGCTCAGCGGTTTCAAAGCGGAATTGTTTTTTTCGATCAAAACCAAAAACTTCAGCAGCATACCCTTTTCCGAATTCAATTAATGTGCGTTCCCCGATCTGCCGGAGCACGGTTTCGGTATCTTCAAAATCATCACGGGTTAATCGGTATTCTTCCTCATCCTCACCCGACATCCCCTGCATTTTTTCATCAGTCAGATGTTCACTCAGTTTTTTTAATCGTTCGCACAGCCATTCGGCATCATGCAACCAGATTTTTGTATTGGCAGGCAGGAAGTGAAAGAGCGATGATTTCTCCTGTCGTTCAAAATGCGTTTCAATATTTGGAATGATGGTAACCTGCAACAGTTTTCGTTCTGAAAGCTGTGTTTCCGGGTTAAACATCCGGATGGTATCCACTTCATCATCAAATAATTCAACCCGATAGGGGTATTCATTTCCAAAGGAATAAATATCGATAATGCCCCCGCGTATGGCAAACTGTCCGTGTTCATATACAAAGTCGGTCTTTTCAAAGCCCATACTCACCAAAAACTCGAACAGGAATTCAGTGTCCAGCTTTTGACCCTGTTTAATGAAGATGGTATTTTTCGAAAAGGTATCGTTATTCACCACTTTCTCCAGAATGGCTTCAGGATAGGTTACCAGAATTTTTTTATGGGTTTCTGCTTCGTTAAACTTCATCAGCGTTTCGGCCCTGAGCATGACATGACTACTATTCAGGGCCCCGGGGACACCGGTTTTTTTGAAACTGTCGGGGAACAAACAGATATCGGCGAATCCGCTGATATTCTCTAAATCATTCTGGAAATAAGCAGCACTTTCCTTATCGTCGAAAATAAATAAGTGATTGTCCCTGCTTTGCTTACAAATGGCCTCCACAAAAAAGGCCAGTGACAAACAATGTAATCGTTGCAGGGAAATCAATCCCGGACCGGGTAACTGCAATTCATCACACACCTGCTGCAACAGGGGATGTTTTTCGTACAAACCCTGTAAATAACTGAGATTCATAAGGCGGCACGAAGGTAATGGTTTTTAAAAGCCACGTTTCAAAGATTATTTTTTTGACCTTCATTTTGCTTTTAATTTCGCCGCATGCTACGATGGTTCCGTTTGGCAGCTTGTATGCTGCTCCTGATCAGTTTACATTCCTGTGAAAAAACACTGAATGTGAAACTGGGTGATTCAGAAAAGTTGGTGGTTATTGAAGGAACGATTGAAACCGGACAGCAACCATACGTTTATGTGAGTAACAGTGTAGGTTTTTTCGATAAAATTGACCTCAGTTCCATTGGCTATATCAAAGGGGCCCTCATTACGGTAAAGGATCTGCAAACGGGTAAATCAATTGTATTAAAAGAGTATTCGGTAGATACCACTATTGGTACCCGGACCTTTTCTTTTACGATTTATGGTCCCGATCTGGCTGATACCGCTGCCATGAATTTCAAGGGTGAAACAGAACATACGTATGAACTAAAAGTGGCCGTCGGGTCTCAACTGTTTACAGCCTATAGTAAAATTCCGGCCAGCACCGGACTTGATTCCGTTTGGCTTGAGCCGGTTCCGGGAAGGGAAGATAGTTTTTCTGTTTTGAAGGCCCGCTATATTGATCCGGATACCTTTGGCAATGCTGTCCGGATAGCTACGCTTAATAAAAAATATATAAAAACCGGTGACCCTGAAATCTATCTGACTGGTTTCAGTTCGGTATATAATGATGATATTATTAACGGAACGGTGCTACCGCTGAGTATTGATTTGGGATACGATAAAACCAGGGAATACAGTCAGGACGAATTTCAAACCCTAGGATTTGTGGGCAAAGGAGATACGGTGACGCTCAAATGGAGTGCTATCGATAACCGGGTTTTCAAATTCTGGGAAACACTCAGCTATTCAGCCGGCTCCATTGGAAATCCATTTGCTTCACCTACCAAGATACAAAGTAATATACCCGGAGCATTAGGCATTTGGGGAGCATACAATCCTTCGTTTTATACCATCATTGATTCTGTAAAATAATATTCATGTCGCAAGAAATCGAAAAAGTAAAAGTATTAATCATAGGCTCGGGTCCGGCCGGCTATACAGCAGCTATTTATGCCTCCCGTGCTAACCTGCAACCTGTTTTATATCAGGGACTTCAACCTGGCGGACAATTAATGATTACGACCGAAGTAGAAAATTATCCGGCGTATCCCGACGGGGTGATGGGGCCGCAAATGATGGCCGATTTTGAAGCACAGGCCCGAAGGATGGGGGCTGATATACGCTGGGGATATGCTACAAAAGTAGATTTTTCGCAAAAGCCATATAAAGTGGAGATTGATGAGGAAAAGTGGATTGCAGCAGACGCCATTATTATTTCAACCGGAGCCTCTGCCAAATGGTTGGGCATACCTGATGAAGAACGCCTGGCTAGTAGCGGTGGAGGGGTGAGTGCCTGTGCCGTGTGTGATGGTGCTTTTTTCAAAGGAAAAGAAGTGGCCATTGTAGGAGCAGGAGATACTGCTTGTGAAGAAGCAACCTATCTCAGTAAAATGTGCAGTAAGGTGCATATGCTGGTTCGAAGCGATCGGATGCGTGCCAGTATGGTGATGCAGGATCGGGTACTGAAAAACGATAAGATAACGGTGTACTGGAACTCGGAAGTTCATAAGATTGAAGCGGAAGAAAAAATTTCAGCCATCGTGGTACGGAATAAAAAAACCGAAGAGTTGCAAACCATTCCCGTCAGTGCATTATTTGTGGCCATCGGTCATCAGCCCAACAGCGAAATATTTAAACCCTGGATTGATATGGATGATACCGGGTATATTCTTACTCAACCGGGTACCACAAAAACCAATATGGAAGGGGTATTTGCCAGTGGCGATGTGCAGGACAAAAATTACCGTCAGGCTGTAACAGCAGCTGGCAGCGGATGCATGGCAGCACTGGATGCCGAACGCTACCTGAGCGAACATGGTTTGCACTAATTCCGTTGTTTGATTTCCTGTCCTGAGGGTATTCATCTTTTTTTGGCATGCTATTTTCAGCCTCTCTGGCAGGCAAAGGTTCTATAGGCCATCAACAGTGCATTCCATCGGGCAATCAGGCTATTGTATATTTGCGCAATGAGTAAAAGAGGACGGGTATTGGTGGCTATGAGCGGTGGAATCGACAGTACCGTAGTGGCGCTGATGTTACATGATCAGGGATATGAAGTGATAGGAATGACTATGAAAACCTGGGACTATGCCGATACATCGGTGGCGCCCGGGAAAAAAGAAACCGGTTGCTGTAACCTCGATAGTTTTAACGATGCCCGTCTGGCTGCGGTACAACATGGTTTTCCCCACTACGTACTGGATATCCGCGAAGAATTCGGAGATTTTGTGATCGAAAACTTTATCGAGGAATACATGGCCGGTCGTACACCGAATCCCTGTGTAATGTGCAATACGCATATCAAATGGAATGCCTTACTGAAACGTGCCGATGCACTGGATTGTGAATTTATCGCTACCGGTCACTATGTAAATGTTCGTACCGAAAACAATCGCTCTGTTTTATCAAAAGGAAAAGATGCATTGAAGGATCAGAGTTATGTATTGTGGGGATTATCGCAAGAATGCCTGAAAAGAAGTTTATATCCCTTAGGCCAAATGCATAAAACCGAAGTCAGAGCACTGGCCCTTGAATACGGTTACCCGGAACTAGCATCAAAAAGTGAGAGTTATGAAATTTGTTTTGTGCCGGATAACGATTACCGTAATTTTTTAAAGAAGCGGGTGAATGGGTTGGAAGCCCGGGTAGGCGGTGGAAATTTTGTTTTGCAATCAGGCGAAATAGTAGGGCAACATAAGGGGTATCCTTTTTATACTATCGGACAACGCAAAGGATTGGATATTGCACTGGGTCGGCCGGTATATGTTACACATATCGATCCGCAGACCAATACCGTTACCCTGGGCGATGAAACTGATCTGGAACGGAATTCCATGGAAGTAGCCCGACTGAACTGGATTAAGTATCCGGGTATAGAACAGCCCATGCAGGCACAAACTAAAATACGATATAAAACAGCGGCCGTAGAGTCGACTATTATTCCGGATGCCACGGGTATACATGTTGATTTTCATGCTTCAGTAAAAGGTATTGCACCAGGACAGTCGGCTGTTTTCTATGATGGAGAGGACGTGATTGCAGGCGGTATCATACAATCCTAT
>CAYWKR010000229.1:0-4260 GCA_964458785.1 uncultured Bifidobacterium sp.
ACCTTGTCGATGAACAGTTTTACATCCTCCCTTTTGTATAAAGATGTATATGCCTTAGGATTCCCATCGTTCATCGATTCGGTTTCGCATAATTATATTCCGTATTTCTCGGTACCGAATCTCACCATTACCGAAAACTTTGGTCCCTTGCTGGGTATCGATGCCACCTTCAAGAATTCACTGAACCTGAAATTTGAATACAAGAAAGGACGTACGTTGAGTATGAGCCTGATCGATTACCAGCTGAGTGAAACCAAAACCAAGGAAATTATAGTGGGCGGTGGTATTCGCATTAAAAATGTGCAACTGAAGATTCCGTACTTTGGAATTGATAAGTACAAAAGTGATGTGAATATAAAAGCTGACTTCGGATTGCGGGATGACTTTACTACCATCAGCCGGCTCGATCAGCGGGAGTCGAAACCCACCCGTGGTCAGAAAGTGATTTCCATCAATCCGTCGATCGATTACCTGCTGACCAAAACGGTAACACTTCGATTCTTTTACGATCGTCGTCAAAGCATTCCGTATGTTTCAAATTCATACCCGATTACCACTACACGGGCCGGAATCATGATTCGATTCTTATTTGGGCAATAAGCCTTCCATTCGAAGGAGTTGAATGTGGAGTCGAATCTCTACCTTTGCGCCCTATACCCTGAATATGAATATTGTAAGAGAAAAAATTTTGGTGATTGGAGCCTGTGGACAAATCGGCGTGGAACTCACCACCGAATTACGAAAATTATACGGAGCCAATAATGTAATTGCCAGCGACCTGCGCGACGAGCATCCGTTACTGAAAGGTACCGGTCCGTATGTGGGTTGCGATGTAATGAATAAGGAAATGCTTCATGTACTTATTATTCGTCATAATATCACACAGGTATATTTATTGGCTGCAATCCTTTCTGCCACCGGCGAAAAAAATCCGGCCCTGGCCTGGCATATCAATATGCAAAGTTTGCTGAACATTCTGGAGATTGCGAAAGAAGAGAAGCTGAGTAAAATTTACTGGCCCAGTTCCATTGCGGTATTTGGTCCGAATTCACCCAGACAACATACTCCGCAGCATACAGTGATAGAACCAACTACTGTGTATGGTATCAGCAAATTTGCCGGGGAACGCTGGTGTGAATATTACTTCAACCATTACGGAGTAGATGTACGGAGTTTACGTTATCCCGGACTTATCAGTTATAAATCGGCGCCCGGTGGAGGAACTACCGATTATGCCATTGAAATTTATATTGAAGCATTACGCGACAAAGACTATCAATGCTTTTTGAGCGAAGATACCTACCTGCCTATGATGTATATGCCCGACGCGATACGGGCTACCATAGAATTGATGGAAGCACCGGCTGCCAATATCAGTGTGCGGAGTTCCTATAACCTGAGTGCCATGAGTTTTTCGCCAAAAGAAATCGGAGCCAGTATAAGTAAACATATCCCTGAATTCACGCTAAGTTATAAACCCGATTTCAGACAACAGATTGCCGATAGCTGGCCACAGAGTGTGGATGACAGTCAGGCACAACACGACTGGAACTGGAAACCCCGGTATGATCTGGATACCATGACGGCTGATATGTTGCAGAATCTTGCCGAAAAAGAAAGTCTATGAGTTTGCCACCCGACTGGCAAAAAACAGCGAAACTGAATCAGAAAAAATATGCCCGCTTTCTGAAACAGGTGAATGTTCGTGTTGTAGTAAAACAACTTCCGGCTTTGCATGAAAAAGCCTTCCGGGAAATCGATTGTCTTCAGTGCGCCAATTGTTGCCGTAACCATTCGCCCCGTTTTAAAATTCCGGATATTAAACGAATTGCGCGTTTTCTGCATCAGAAGGAAGGGGATTTTATTCAACAGTACCTGACACTGGATGAAGAAAACGATTATGTACTTCAGCAACAACCCTGTGCCTTTCTGGGAGAAGATAATTATTGCTCGATCTATGAGGTTCGCCCTTCCGACTGTGCCCGGTATCCTTATAGCGACGAAGATGTTTTACTCAAGAGGAAGTCGCTGACCTTGAAGAATGCGGTAGTTTGTCCCGCTGTTTTTACCATACTTGAAAAACTGAGCGCATTATAAAAGAGAACATTTACCGCTTCTTTCGGTAGCGCCAACGAATCCGGATTACATCCCATAACATGGTAAAACTATGCTTCCACACATTGATTTTACTTCCTTCCCGGGCCATCCAGTGAACCGGCATTTCCACTACCTTATAACCCGCTTTCCGGGCAGCCAGTAACAGTTCCACATCGTGAGCCCAGCCGGTATTTTGCAACGAAGCAAAGAGCGATTTCGCTGCACCGGAAGGATACAGTTTGAAACCACATTGTGTATCGCGGTATGGAAGGGAGGTCAGGGTGCGGATACAAAAATTGAAGACATGTCCGGCCAGTTTCCGCAACCACCGGTCCTGCACATCCGATTGTTGTAGTTCGCGTGAACCGATGAACACTTCACCAGAACGAAACACTTTCCTGTTTTCCAGCCAATGAATCACTTGTCGGGGTGAGGTAGCCATATCGGCATCCAGGGTGAGAAAAAAATCGCCCTCCGCTTCGGTCACACCACGCTTCAACGCCCCACCCTTTCCTGTATTCGCTTGTTGAATAAGATGAATACGATGAACGTATGTACAATTTTGTAGCTTTTCTGTTATTACATCCAGCGTTCGGTCGGTACTGCCATCATCCACCAGATATACCTGCCATTCTCCTTTCCATTCATTCTGGAACTGATCAAGCTCGGAAAATAAATCATGGATTCGTCCGGCTTCATTAAAGCATGGAATAATCAGTGCCAGGGGGGGAAAATGCATGTGGTGCGAATGTAAGGGATTTCACGATTCCGGATTTTTGAAAGGCCAACCCTGATAAAAAGCCAGATTGTATTTTCAGCTAAATAGCGGAAAAAAAATCTTTATAATTATTCACATTCTTGTACATATTGAAAATACTGTCTTATACCCGGAATTGCGCTTAATATACACAAACTGTGAATAAAGAAAGACCACCGGATTCAGCCCGAAAAATATCTTCGTAGCACAAAATACCCCGGGTATTACTTTTTGATTTTGCTGTTTTAGAACCGTACTAACGCCTTGTCGATGAATCAGCATGAAGGCAAAATCAAGGGTCCCGTAAAATTCAACAATAACGCAATTCTGCACCGCATGAGCAAAAAAGTTACCGAAAAAAAAGGCCTCCGTTTTGAACGTTGTTACACATACGAAGGCCAAAGTGTTTATGACCAGTTTCAATACGACTATCGCACCTCGCTGATTAAAAATCCGAATGGCGAAATAGTCTTTGAAATGAAAAATGTGGAGGTCCCGTCACACTGGAGCCAGATTGCCACCGATATTCTGGCACAAAAATATTTTCGTAAGGCCGGCGTACCGCAACCCGATGGTAGTCTGGGCCGGGAAACCAGTATTAAGCAGGTGGCACACCGGATGGCCCATTGCTGGAAAAGCTGGGGACTTCAATACGGCTATTTCGAATCAGATAGCGATGCCACCGTATTTTACGATGAGCTGGTGTATACTATTCTGAATCAGAGTTGTGCCCCGAATTCCCCGCAATGGTTCAATACCGGTTTATATTCATCGTATGGCATCAGTGGAAAGGCACAGGGTCATTATTATGTAGACCCGATCAGTGGCGAAATCTGTAAATCGAAGAATGCCTATGAGCGCCCTCAACCTCATGCCTGCTTTATTTTAAGTGTCGATGATGATCTGGTGAACGAAGGGGGCATTATGGATCTCTGGGTACGTGAAGCCCGTATTTTCAAATATGGCAGTGGTGTAGGAACCAATTATTCCAATATCCGGGGCGAAGGAGAAAAATTAAGCGGAGGAGGTACTTCCAGCGGAATTATGAGTTTCCTGAAAATTGGTGACCGGGCTGCCGGTGCCATTAAAAGCGGAGGAACTACCCGCCGGGCAGCAAAAATGGTTTGTCTGGATTTAGATCATCCTGAAATTGAAACTTTTGTAAACTGGAAGGTAGAAGAAGAAAAGAAAGTAGCCGCCCTGATTGCTGCCGGTTATAGCAGCGATTACGAAGGGGAAGCCTATCGTACGGTCAGCGGACAAAACTCAAACAACTCCGTTCGGATTCCGAATGCCTTCTTTCATGCTCTGGATCAAAATGGTGACTGGGAATTGAAAGCCCGCACCGATGGAAAAGTCATAAAGAAAATTCCTGCAAAGGATTTATGGGAACAAATTGCCTATGC
>CAYWKR010000230.1:0-4213 GCA_964458785.1 uncultured Bifidobacterium sp.
GATGAGTGATGAACCGGTAGCCAGCATGGGGTCGGCCATAATCAGGGTGCGGCCTTCGAGATTGGGACAGGTAACATAGCCCTGATGAATTTCGAAACTGTCATCGGTTAAACTATGTTTACGATAGGCCGCTACAAAAGAACAATCGGCTTTATCGAAGTAATTCAGCAGGCCCTGAAATAAAGGTATACCGGCCCGCAGAATGGTACTGAGAACAGGTTGTTGCGAAAACACCGACGCCGTATATTTTCCAAGTGGGGTTTGTACTTCGCTGGGCACAAACGACATGGTTTTACTGATTTCGTAAGCGGCCACTTCGCCGATACGTTCCATGTTCTTTCGGAATCGCATCCGGTCGTTTTGACATTCGGTGTTTCGGAGTTCCTGAATCCAGGTATTGAGAACAGAATTGTTTTTTGCCAGATGATGTACCATGCCTTAAAAGTAATGGCTTCGGCCGAAAAGGTAAAATGATCTTTCTCATTTTTACCGGGCGGGGAACAATACCAGGGCGGGTCCCCGAACGCAAACTATCCATGAAGAAGCAACATACATGGGGGCATCGGATTGAACCGCCTGCCGATTATCTTCGCGCTATGATTTATCAGGTAATTGGATGTATGAGTGGCAGTTCGATGGATGGTTTGGACATTGCCTTTTGTATTTTAGAAGAGCAGGCCGGGCAGTGGAAAGCCGATATTTCCATTTCCGAATGTGTGGCATTTGATTCCCGGTGGAATGAACTGTTACCCCGACTAACCCAACTCACTGCCAGGGAATTATTACTCGAACATAGCCGGCTGGGACATTGGATCGGGGTACAAATAAAACAATTCATTGAACGGCATCAACTGGAACACCGGGTACATTTTATTGGCAGTCACGGACATACTGTATTTCACGAACCGGCATCGGGCATGACTTTTCAATTGGGTGAAGGAGCGGCTATTGCTGCCGAAACGGGATTGCCGGTGATCAGTGACCTGAGATCCATGGATGTGGCGTTAGGCGGACAAGGAGCACCGGTAGTTCCTATAGGTGAACTAGTACTCTGGAAATCGTTTACGTATTTTTTAAATATTGGGGGTATTGCCAATATCAGTTTACATGAAGACGGAAAGGTGTCGGCTTTTGATGTATGTGCAGCCAACCGGGTACTGAATCTACTGGCTTCGGAACGGAATCAGGTGTTTGATGCAGAAGGTACCTTAGCTGCTTCGGGACAATTGAACAACGACTTGCTGAACGAACTGAATTCCCTTTCGTACTACAACGTACCACCTCCGAAATCGCTTGCGAATGAGTTTGGAACAGAAACTGTTTACCGCCTGATAAAAAAATATCCGATACCGGTGGAAGATCAGCTGAGAACGTACTGCGAACATATAGTACAACAAATTGACCGGGTAGTACCCGGCGGGAAGGCCCGGATGATGCTGAGCGGAGGGGGTGCGCTGAATACCTTTTTAGTGAACCGGTTACGGGAGGTATTGGAACAAAAAGAAATAGAAGTAATACTTCCGGACCGGCAAACCATAGAATATAAAGAAGCGCTGGTAATGGCATTGATGGCAGCATTGCGTTGGCGGGAGGAAACGAATGTACTGGAAAGTGTAACCGGTGCCAGACGCTCGTCGGCAGGAGGTGCCCTTTGGATGGGCAACGAATAAGATTAGCTTGCAGAAAAGGGCGGGTAAGAAGGGAAAGCCCCTATCTTTGGCCCCGTTTATGAGACATCTGCCCAACATACTCACCTTAGGTAATTTGTTTTTTGGTTGTATGGCCATTGCGTTCATTTTGCATTCGCAACCCTTCTTAGCCGAGGTCAATGAAGAACAGTATTGGGTGAGTGGAACCACACAGGCGTATTACGGCAGTGTATGTATATTACTGGCAGCCTTATGCGATGTTTTGGACGGGATGGTGGCCCGCTGGCTGGGTGTGACCTCTGCTATTGGGAAAGATCTGGATTCACTGGCCGATCTGGTTTCATTTGGTGTGGCACCCGGTATGATTCTGATGAAAATGTTGTGGGCCGGATATATGCAGAAGCCCGATGCCATGGATGTTCCGATGTGGGTACTGGCACCGGCTTTTATTTTGCCGTGCTTTAGTGCACTTCGTTTAGCTCGTTTTAATAATACCCCTTCGGAGACCCGCTTTTTTACCGGGGTACCAACACCGGCAGTAGGTTTGGTGGTGGCTTCCTTTCCACTGATTAATTATTATAACCCGTTGGGTTGGGGAATAAAAATGCAACAACCCTGGATACTGTATACCATTATAGGGTTGCTATGCTGGCTGATGGTGAGTCCGCTCAAAATGTTCACGCTGAAATTTTCGGGTTTTGCATTTAAAAAATACTGGGCACAATGTTGCTGGCTGGTGTTGACGCTGGCAGCCATTCCTTTTTTGCAAACCTTAAGCATTCCCTTTTCATTTATTCTTTATATTTTATTATCCATTGCATATAAACCTTCTGAATTATGATGTTTACCATTGAAATTAAAATCATGCCATTAAAAGAATTGTTGGACCCACAGGGAAAAGCAGTGAACAGCAGTTTGCACAGTTTGGGATTACACGGAATTCAGGATGTTCGGATTGGCAAACACATTCAGTTGCAGATTGATGCCGACAATAAAGAAGAAGCATTACACATAGCCGATACTGCCTGTCACAAAATGCTCCATAATCCGGTCATGGAAACCTATTCGATTGAAGTGGTTTAAGGCCTTTTATCCGGCACCCAGCGACCCGCCGAAATAAAACTGCGGGCATAATAGGTTTGCTTCAACGAAGAAATTACAACGCCCTTTGAAAGGGATGCGTGTACAAAAGAATCGGCTGCCAGATATAGACCTACATGCGAGACTTCCCTGGTACCTGGTCGAAAGAATACTAAATCTCCTTCCCTGAGATTGTTCCTTGATACATGCTGACATAGCCGGAACTGTTGTTGTGTAGTTCGGGGAAGTGCCTGATGGTAGACCTTTTGATACAGAATACATACCAGACCTGAACAATCTACTCCGTTTCTGTTCATACCGCCGGATTGATAGGGAACCCCCAACCAGTTTTTTACTTCTTCCTGCAAGAGCCGATGGGTATTGCCCGCTGAAACACCCGAAGCCTCTTTGCTACCAATATGTTTTTTATGGATTTGGCAGGCACTGAAGCTGATCAGGAGAATTGGAAAAAATAAAAGCGGTTTCATATTCATTGTGGAATCAGCCAATACCTTCGTGGCAAATTAATTCACAATGAGTTTATTCGATAAACTGAATCAGGCCAAACAAGCCCGTTTTCAGGCAACGTTGGAAGAAGGAAAAGCTTTTTTAGAACAAAATGCGCGGCGAAGCGGGGTGGTTTGTTTACCCAGTGGCTTACAATATGAAATTCTGGTAGAAGGTCAAGGCGTTAAACCCGGAATCAATGATACCGTTACTTGTCATTACCATGGTACTTTAATCGATGGACGTGTTTTTGACAGTTCAGTACAACGAAATTCACCTGCCAGCTTTCCGTTAAACCGGGTTATTTCGGGATGGACCGAAGCCCTGCAACTCATGCCTACAGGCAGTAAATGGAAATTGTATTTACCCCCACATCTGGCTTATGGCGATCAGCAGGCCGGACCTATGATTGAACCTAACAGCACCTTGATTTTTGAAGTAGAATTATTGGGTATTTAAATTTTATACTCTATTTTCGCACCTCCCTGAATGAGTCGTCAGACCTGAAGGGAAATAAAATCCACTACGAAAGTAGGGGTGTGCTGGTCAGGTGGATGAGTGGCTTAAATCAACGGTTTGCTAAACCGTCGTACGGGTCAAACCGTACCGGGGGTTCGAATCCCCCCCTTACCGCCCGAAAATCAGAGCGAGAATGAGTTTGAAGAGCGTTAGCTGTCAAACAAATTTTTCGCTCTGTTTTTTTTGCATGTTTTCTTCCTGCTGCTTATAGTTATCTAACCTGTTATTTTAATCGCGGTTCAATTTCCAGAAAGGTCAACGGTATTTATAAAAAAAATGAGTGGAGTGTAGGATGGTTAACGAAAGTAGCGTATCATTGCAGCCCTTAAGGCGTTCGGGAGGTAGTTCAGCCCGGTAGAATACCTGGTTTGGGACCAGGGGGTCGCAGGTTCGAATCCTGTCCTCCCGACAAACAAAAAAGCCTCGACGGTAGTCGGGGCTTTATCATTTTAGACCGA
>CAYWKR010000231.1:0-4213 GCA_964458785.1 uncultured Bifidobacterium sp.
AGTCCGGAGCTACCACAAAGTTATCGACCTCCAGATAAGGGCCTGAATAGAGTTTATGACCGATCCAAAATCCGGAAACACCCACCGTTTTGTCTCCGCTTCGTGCAACGATCTGGGCATAACAATGGGGAATCATTTTCTGAAGTAGATCGCTATACGTCTCTTCATTCAAATCCGGAGTCAGAAAGCGAATCAATTCAAATTGAGGGAGCATCTCCTCCAGGGAATAACAGGGCGTAATTTCAATATTATTCATGTGCTTCATTTCTTTGTTTAAGAAGTAAAGCCAGTTCATCTGCTATCTGTTCACTCATTTCATCATTCCGCAGTCGGAGTGCTTGTATAATCCGCTCCAGATTTACGTTGTCTCTGTTTTGCGACAGTTTCCGTGCCGCCTGAATTTCATCAATGGTAACAGAATACGCTATCAGTCCTTTTTTCTCCTTTTGTATAAAATCAGGATCCAGATCGTGGAATGAAAGGGGAGAGGTCTCGTGTTGTTCGTGAAAGTGCATCAGCGATTCCAGATGAAGTACGGTATCCCGTTCATCCAGTTTGTGGATGGTTCCGTATAAATGAACCACTTCATAATCCCACGTAGGAACATTGGGATGATCGTACCACGAAGACGAAATGTACGTATGTGCACCCTGAAAAATAAGTAATACCTTCTGTCCTTCCGGAAGATAAGTTGACTGAGTATTGGCCCTGCTGATATGGGTATAGGCAATCAGTGTACCCGATCTTTCTTCGAAGATGAAGGGAACATGGGTAGCAACCGGCATGAGATCGGTACCGGTACTGATCATAATTCCAAAGGAATGATGTTGAAGAAAAGTGAGGATTTTTTGTGGATCCTTTTCCCTGTAAAGCGCCGGGATATACATGGTTCAGGTATAGAGACCGCCGTTAATGGAAATAACCTGTCCGGTGATGTAGGCACTTTCCGGTGAAGCCAGAAAGGCGGTAAGGGCGGCTACTTCATCGGGAGTGCCAAACCGTTTCATTGGAATTAACTTTCCCAGTTCTTTTTCATCCAGATCGGCAGTCATATCAGATTGAATAAAACCGGGTGCAATGGCATTCACTGTGATGTTCCTGCGGGCTACTTCCTGTGCCAGTGCTTTTGTGGCACCAATCATTCCGGCTTTAGCTGCACTGTAATTCACTTGTCCGGGCATACCCTTAATACCACTCAGCGACACCATATTGATTATCCGTCCGTATCGGTTCATCAGCATAGGATTCAATACCATACGTGTAATATGAAACATACTGTTCAAACTGGTATCCATCACACTGTTCCATTGTTCGTCTTTCATAAAAGGGAGCAGGGTATCCTGACGTATTCCGGCGTTATTCACCAATACTTCAATGCAGGCTTCTTTTTCGTGGTCAGAAAGCCACTTACCTAAAACCGTTTCAGTTTCGCTGGCATTGGCCACATCAAAAGGTAATAATTCACCACCGGCACCTGCTTCTTCACATAGCTGCAGGGTTTGAAGTGCCTCTTCCCTGTTGCTTCTGAAATTAATTAACACCGGGTAACCCATACGGGCAAGGCGAACACAAATACTCCGACCAATTCCGCGGCTTCCGCCAGTCACTAGTGCATATTTCTTCAACTAAGCTGAAATTAGAATTCGTAAAAGTTTTCGAAACGATTATACCGGTCTTCTTCCGTGGTGGAGAAGATATAGGCTAATTGTACACCAAACGTTTTATTCCTCGTTACGGTAAACTGCGGATTAATATCGCTGGTGCTGATATCGTAAAAAGCACTCATGTACATTCCTTTCTTTAATTCAAATCCGGCCTTTACCTTAATTCCGGCATCGTAAGGTTTTACCTGATCAGAATTATAATCGGTACCTATGCGCAATTTTCCATTTTCCAGATTAAACCCATTGCTGGTATACGTATGATTGGAATGTAACAGGCGATTGATATAGGGACCTGCACCTATGAATAACCAGGCCGAACGCACATCCAGTTTAGCGGTGAGGCAAACCGGCAATGAAACGTAACCCAGATTGGCCGTATATTCTTCGGTAATATCGGGTCGCTCGATTTTATAATAACCTCCTTTCTGGGTATACAGTAATTCAGTTTGTAAACTCAGGTTATCATTGATGATGAGGTCGGTGAGTACACCCAGATGAAAACCTAAACGGGTTCTGAATAAGGCATCGTAGCGATGCGTATTGGATTTGAATACCTGACGGTTGAAATTCAAGCCTCCGGTTGGTCCCACACGGAATTGGGCTTGGGTTGTGTTAACAATA
Source organism: uncultured Bifidobacterium sp. (assembly GCA_964458785.1). Lineage (GTDB taxonomy): Bacteria > Bacteroidota > Bacteroidia > Chitinophagales > Chitinophagaceae > OLB11. The sequence continues at coordinate 2,286 of CAYWKR010000231.1, forward strand.
GCCAGACCAAGTGTCAGGGACAGCAACATCAGGGTTTTCTTCATGCCTCCATTCATTTGGGCGCCAAAATACAAATAATTTTTTTAAAAATGTATGAAAGCACTCTTTCTTTCCCTGAATCCTTTAATACAAATCATTATCATGAATATAGCGCCGAACGGCTGCCAGTTCATCGTAACGGGCTTTGGGTTCGTTGGTAAACACCGGACAGTGTTTCCGTACGGTATCGTACACACTCCGGGTAATGGGAGAAAGCCGTTGCTGAATTCCCCGGTAGTCAATCGCCTGACAGATGGCAATTAAATGAACGGCCAGCACATCGAAACTGTTTTCAACTACCCGGTTACAGATTAATGCCGCATTGGAACCCATACTCACCACATCCTGGTTATCGTTATTATTCGGAATACTATGCACATATACCGGCATACACAAACTCTGATTTTCGGCCACAGTAGATGTTGCCGTGTATTGCATTCCCTGTAAACCGAAGTTTAGTCCGAGTTTTCCCATATTAATAAACGGACTCAGCTTGTTATTCAGATTATGATTCAACAGATAATTCAGTTGACGTTCAGCTAATACCGATAATTTGGTTATGGCAATCTTCAATTTGTCCATTTCAACCGAAACATAGTCGCCATGAAAATTACCGCCATGATAAATATGTTCATTCCGGTAATCGATCACCGGGTTGTCATTCACCGAATTGATTTCAGCGGTGAGTACTTTTTCGGTATACCGGATGGTATCCCATACCGGGCCAATAATCTGGGGTAAACAGCGGGAACTGTAATATTCCTGCACCTTGTCGCCCAGCACGGTTTCTGTGACCTCTTTATCGTATAAATGCTCCTGCCGTTTCTTCATCAGTTTGCTGCCACGAAGAATTTTTCGCATCGACAGGGCCACTTCCTGCTGTCCGGGATGCGGTTTTACCTGATTCAGTTCTTTGGAAATATGGTCGTCGTAGGCTTCGGATATTTCATTCACCATGGCACTCATTACAATTTGCCATTTTGTAAGCCGGTAAGCCATGATGGTATTAATCATGCCAATTCCGGTCATACAGGACGTACCATTCATCAGGGCCAGTCCTTCCCGTATCATCACCTGTAGAGGTTCAATTCCCAGTTTATGCAGCACTTTTTTAGTGGACTGAAGTTTTCCTTCATACATCACTTCGCCCTCTCCAATCAGGCAAAGGGCCACATGGGCTAATTGCACCAGATCGCCACTGGCACCTACGCCTCCGTGTTCGAAAATCTGGGGAAGAATATTATGGTTGATAAAATCGCGAAGTACTTCTACCGTACGACGATGTATACCCGAACGGGCTTTCATCATACTGGAGAGGCGGGCCAGAAGGGTGGCTTTCAGAAATTCGGGGCGTAATATGGCACCACAACCACTGGCATGACTCCGGATGAGATTGTATTGTAACTGGTTGCGGTCTTCATTATTAATCCGGTACTGTGCCATGGGACCAAAGCCGGTATTAATTCCATATATCAGTTTTTTTTCTGACCAGGATTTCAGAAAATGAAAACACTTATCAAGTTCAGTAACGGCTGCCTTGTTTAATGAAACCTGGGCATTTTCAAATACAATTTTATTAAAGTCCTTCAGCGTTAAATCGCCTCCGGTTATTTCAATTCGCATAATGGTTCTATAGGCCGCCAAAAATAGGGAATAGTCTGCAATTAATTCCCCGGCCCGAATCTGGTACTGAATAGTATTTTCGCTTCATGAATGCAGTGGAGAAACACCGGCTATTGGAAGCCCTGTTCGAGAAGGTTACCGAGAGTATTGTAGTATGTGATACCGAAGGCCGGATAGTGATTGTTAATCCGGCGGCAGAAAAATTATTTGGCTATTCGTTTGAAGAAATAGAAGGGAACCGGGTGGAGTTATTAATACCGGATCGC
>CAYWKR010000232.1:0-4204 GCA_964458785.1 uncultured Bifidobacterium sp.
GGTCATGATCGTATAAGGCCCAAGTTCCTTGGAGGTTGCGGGCTTCAAGGGTAATTGGATCTATTATGGTTTGGATATATTTACCATCACGATAGAAATAGTGTTTCTGCTTGGCATAATACGGATCCAGCGAAACTTCCACTCCATTCACCTGTGCACTTTCGTATTTCCAGTTATTGGTAATACGTGCTTTTTTTGTTCTCAAACTGATATTGGGTCCCTCTTCGTATTTACGGCAGGCAGTCATTCCGGACATCATCAACAGGGCTAAAACCAGAAGGGTAATGGTACTTTTCATTTTAATCACTTATCGGGGCACTAAGATAATCAATTTTATAAATTCACCTGTTTATTCAGCGATTTATTGAAGGTCAGCGCGATTGTCTGCGTTGGGTCCACCGACTTTGGCCGCTATTCAGCGCTACAGGTGTTTCATTCATTCGTTCGAAGGCCAGGGTGGCTATAATGGCAGCATCGGTCAGTTCTTCCTCGCTGGCCGCTTCCAGAAGGGCCGGCTGAAAATATTTTTCGATGAAATGGGTATCGAATTTTCCTTCCATAAAGGCCGGCTGACGGATGGCCCACAATCCAAACGGTAAAGTGGTTTCAATTCCGTGAATCCGGAATTCCCGAATGGCTCTTTCCAGACGGTCGATGGCTTCCATACGTGTTTCGCCCCAGGCTACCAGTTTTCCTATCATCGGGTCGTAGTGAATGGGAATATCCATTCCTTCTTCGTAGCCATCATCGACACGGATACCAGCCCCTTGCGGACGACGATACACTTCCAGGGTGCCGGTATCAGGAAGAAACTGATTCAGGGGATCTTCGGCACAAATTCGTAATTCAATGGCATGACCATTTATTTTCAGGTCGCTCTGACTAAAGGAAAGTGTTTCGCCCATAGCCACCCGAATCTGTTCTTTCACCAAATCCCGCCCACATATCATTTCTGTTACACAATGTTCTACCTGTAAGCGGGTATTCATTTCCAGAAAATAATAGTTCAGGTTTTCATCCACCAGAAATTCAACGGTTCCTGCACCTTCGTATTGACAGGACCGAGCTACATTTACGGCACTTTCTCCCATGGCCTTCCTGATGGTTTCCGTTAAGCAGGAAGAGGGTGCTTCTTCAATCAGTTTTTGGTGTCGACGCTGGATGGAACATTCCCGTTCAAAAAGATAGACATAATTCCCGTGCCTGTCGCCAAAAATCTGAATTTCTATATGTTTCGGATTAGCAACATATTTTTCAATAAAAACACTGTCATCGTTAAATGAATTCAGGGCTTCACTTTTCGCCATTCTCATTTGCTCTTCCAATTCTTCTTCCCGGTGAACAACACGCATTCCTTTACCTCCACCGCCGGCACTGGCCTTGATCAGTAGCGGATATCCGGTTTGTTTGGCAACAGTTCGTGCTTCTTCCACATCACGCAAGGCCTGGTCGGTACCGGGTACCATAGGAACCTGATAGGCTTTAGCGGCCTGCTTGGCTCCGATTTTGCTCCCCATGGTTTCGATACTGGAGGCCGATGGACCTATGAAAATAAGTCCACTGGCTGTAACCGCCTCACTAAAGCGGGCATTTTCACTTAAAAAACCATAACCCGGGTGAATGGCATCCGCACCACATTTCAGCGCAGTTTCAATAATTACTTCGGCCTTCAGATACGATTGTGAGGAGGGGGCCGGTCCGATACAATACGATTCATCGGCAAAACGAACAAAGGGCATACCGGCATCCGCTTCACTATATACTGCTACCGTTTTAATACCCATTTCTTTGGCCGAACGCATAATGCGCAAGGCAATTTCGCCCCGGTTAGCTACGAGAATTTTATTCATTTTCATTGCATGCGAATGTAAGACCGTCTATTCAGAAATCACCGGCAATATCCAAAGGAAAGCGCTGTGCTGCTAATCGAAATCGTAGAGGTAACGGCGAATACCGATATTGATTCCCAGGCAGTACGGGTGGGTAGCGGGTCTGCTGTAAGCACTGGTATTATCGGGCATGAATTTTGCATAGTTGCCCCACACATGATCTGTTCTTCGGGGTTCCATCGATCCAGGGGTAGGAGTGTAGGTTAATTCATCTGTATTTTCAGATGAAGAAATCTGGTATTCGATTTTTGCCTGAGCAAACCATTCTCCTTTTTTACTATACTGTTTAGACAGTCCCAATGCAAAAATGCCTCCCCAGCCATGGCGGCGGTAAGGTCGTTCGTTTACTTTGGCTTCGTATTTGGTTCTATCGTTGCTGTATAGTTTTTCTATGGTTTCCCCTTTAATATTCAGGGTCAGATCCGGTGAGAAGGCATTATGTGTGTAGTCCCAGGTGGCTTCATCACTGGCACCGGTATTGTAGGAATAAAATAAGCCAAGACTATAATAAGCTTTTACAGGTTTTTCGTTCCGGGTTTGCATGGTAACTACCACCGGAATTTTCAGGTAACTCATTTTGGTGGTCGCCTTGAAAGCCACGATATCTCCCACGATAGAATCGGTGCTGGAATAATTCTGATTACAGGTACCGAAGGAAATTCCGGAACTGATACTGATTCCATTCAGGGCACGATAACCGAAATCGAATCCACCACTGAATCCGAAGGTCATTTTGTATTTCTGTACACTGTCGCTGGCCAGATCTTCGGCATTATACAAATTCGATTTGTATCCAAATACATTCAATCCAATATACGGCCCGTATTGTTCAATTTGAGCCTGGCCTGTGATAAAAGCCAGTAAGAAGGTCAATGCTAATCCTGTTTTTTTCATACGCTAAATGTAATCGGAATAATTTATTAATACAAAGTGTTCTTTTAGTTTTTATAGCTTCAAAGTCAAAGGCATTATTTTCCCTGCCGGGGAGCTTCTCCGTCTTTCAGTATGGTGATGGCAATTACATTCTCCTGCATAACCCATTGATGTCCGTCCCAGCTGAGTCCGTCGTAGGTTCCATCGGGCACATAGGTATACTTTTTAGCCGGATCGCCAATCTGTGATTCACAATGATCGAAAACAATTTTCCCGTTATCGGTATCGTAATTCAATGCTACCCTTGATCCTTTTTCATATTCAACTACTAGTCGCATGCAGGTTTTCTTCCTGCCCCGGTCCAGCACCTGAAAAACAGGTTTGCCAAAAACAGGATTGCCTTTCGCATCGAAATACAGAACATCCATAATTTTTTTATGGCTATTCAGCGAATTCCCGTTCCAGCCCAGCAGGAAATAAAGATTTTCATTTCCATTTTCTTTTTTCAGTATTTGATAGAAAAGGTTTCCATACCAGCGGGTGGCTGTAAATACCGAATCTTCCAGGCCACGAATAACCTGATCCGACATATCTACCATTGGAAAGAGTTTTCCATCGGCTTGTTGAATAACACCATAATATCGGTGTTCAACAGGATTCCGCATGATCTCCCAGTTCAGAATCCGGAATTGGCGATCGGGTGATTCCAAAACAACAATTTTTGTTTTCAGTTTTTTAAGGGGATGCTCGAAGGAATGTTCATTCCTGAAAAAGCGTTTTAATACCCGGATAAATTCTTCATTCCCGCTGATACGACTTTCATCCAGGGCCGAGTAATACATACTATCGGCCAAAAACACCAGTGTATCTTCGGTACGCTCATTCAGCGAAAGCTGTTCAGCCGGCCGTTCATGAATTTGAGCACGGGCCGGATTCACATTCTCGAATTCCTGTGCGTTGGAAACGAAGAATAAAAACAAGAGTGGTATCAACCCAACTATGGTTTTCATAAAGATGAAAATTGAGAACCAAAAGTAAATGAATTCGGGGAAAAGCACCGGAACTCTCTGCGGAGTTCATGCTTCATCTTCCTGTACTATATTTGCCCCCCTAAAAAGTGAATAATGCAAAAAGGTCCTGTATCTCAATTTATTGAACATCATTACCGCCATTTTAATGCCGCTGCGCTGATGGATGCTGCCAAAGGGTATGAAACACATCTTCTGGAAGGAGGAAAAATGATGATTACTCTGGCCGGAGCCATGAGTACTGCTGAATTGGGCTTGTCGCTGGCTGAAATGATACGGCAGGACAAAGTGCAAATCATTTCCTGTACCGGGGCGAACCTGGAAGAAGATATTATGAATCTGGTAGCCCACTCTCATTATAAACGGGTTCCTAATTACCGCGATTTGAGTCCACAGGATGAATGGGATTTGCTG
>CAYWKR010000233.1:0-4191 GCA_964458785.1 uncultured Bifidobacterium sp.
CCACCACTTTCAGGCCTTCCAAAGCGTTGGTGGTAATGGTAGCACGGTTCTTCAACACATTCACTACATTTTCGATAATGTAATGATGATTCGCCGCACTGCCTTTATAGGCTCCGTAATCGTTTCCGGGATTCGTGGGGGGCAATTCGGGCATCTTGTAATCACGAACATGGCACACTTCTACTTTATCCATATACTGTCCGCCTATTTTCACGCTACCATTTTCTGCGATTATGGTCATTGAGCTTTCGAGGTTTCGATCCCATACCGAAGTAGAAAAGTTAATACATCCAATTCCTCCATTCAGGAATTCAAACTGAATAACACCACTGTCTTCCCTGAATTCGGTGAGATGACTGTGATTGAAATTATTAAAGCGCGACTGTATATTTCCTATATCGCCAAACAGCCAGTACATCAGATCAATAAAATGAGAGAATTGTGTAAACAGTACGCCACCATCGAGGGCCAGTTTACCATGCCAGCTTTCCGGTTTGTAATACCGCTCGTCTCTGTTCCAATAGCAATTCAGTTGTACCATGTAAACAGTACCCATGCGACCGCTGTCGACCATTTCTTTAATCCATGCACTGGGCGGACTGTAGCGGTTTTGCATTACTGCAAATACATGTTTATGAACATTCAATGCTTTAAAAATAACTTTCTCGGCATCGGCCTTGTTCAGTGCCATGGGTTTTTCAATCACCACGTGCTTTCGAGCTTCCAGACAAGCCATGGCATGTTCGGCATGAAAACCATTCGGGGACGCGATATTGACTACATCAACGGATTCAGCCACCTCACTTTCGAGAAAAGCTTCTACCGAAGAAAAAAACGGAACCGAATAGGATTCGATTCCTAATACATCTTTGGAACGGATATCGATGAGGGCACATAATTCCGATTCCTCATTCCGTTGAATCATTTCTGCATGTCGTTTTCCGATATGTCCGCAGCCGATGACGGCAAACTTTATTCTGCTCATAGTTAACTGATACGGGTAACCATATTATTTTTCAATTCATATACTTGGCCGCTTTCACTACATACTGCTTTTCCCTGCTCGTCAAAATACAAACGAAAGCCGTATTCACTCATCCAACCAATCTGACGGGACGGATTTCCAACTACCAATGCATAATCGGGAACATTTTTTGTAACCACTGCCCCTGCCCCTATAAATGCATAATTGCCAATATCATGTCCGCACACAATGGTTGCATTGGCTCCAATAGAAGCTCCTTTGCCCACATGAGTTTTATCGTATTGCCCCCTGCGGTTTACGCCACTCCGGGGGTTCATCACATTGGTAAATACGCACGACGGTCCAAGAAAAACATCATCATCACATGTAACACCGGTATACACCGAAACATTGTTCTGAATCTTTACATTTCTTCCCAAAACTACCATGGGTGAAATCACTACATTCTGACCGATATTACAGCCTTCTCCTATTTTACAACCGGGCATAATATGACTGAAATGCCAGATGGTGGTTCCTTCGCCGATTTCACATCCATCATCAATCACCGCGCTGGGATGTGCTTTATAGTTCTTTTCCGTCATTGGCGGCGAAAATACTACAAATCATCCACTGAAGAAGGCATTTCAAGACCTGTTATTCAGGCCATTCGGTCTTTTCTCCGGCAACTTCCAGCAAATAATTTCCATAGCCGCTTTTTTTCAGTTTTTCGGCCTGCAGTAAAAGTTGTTCCTTGTTGATATATCCCATCCGGTAGGCTACTTCTTCGATGCATCCAATTTTAATTCCCTGTCGCTTCTCAATAACCCGGACAAATTCGCTGGCATCATGCAAACTTTCAAAAGTACCGGTATCCAGCCAGGCGGTAGTACGTTCTAAAACAGCCACATGAAGATTTCCTTGTTCCAGATACACCCTGTTCACATCCGTAATTTCGTATTCCCCACGGGCTGAAGGCTTTAACGATTTAGCGATCTGTACCACACTGTTATCGTAGAAGTATAAGCCGGGCACCGCATAATTGGAACGCGGATGCTCTGGTTTTTCTTCAATTGAAATGGCCTTACGATGTTCATCAAATTCCACTACACCATAGCGTTCGGGATCTGAAACCGGATACGCAAATACATACCCCCCCTGAATATCTTTTAAGGTTTGTAGTTGCCGGCCCAATCCACCGCCGTAAAAAATATTATCTCCTAAAACCAGCGCGGCTTTATCGCTACCAATAAATGATTCGCCAATCACAAAGGCTTGTGCCAGACCATTAGGTACTTCCTGTTTGGCATAGCTGATTTTACATCCTATTTCCGTACCATCCCCCAAAAGACGCTGGAACTGTTCATTATCCTCCGGTGTGGTAATAATCAGAATTTCGTTGATCCCTGCCATCATCAGCACCGACAGCGGATAATAAATCATAGGCTTATCGTAAATCGGCATCAATTGCTTCGAAATGGCCTTGGTAATAGGGTACAACCGGGTTCCGGATCCGCCGGCTAAAATGATACCTTTCATGTGATGTTGTTTTTGCTAACCGGTGGGGTTCAGCGGTTATGATAATGTTTTTCGTAATACTGCTGATAATCGCCTGAAGTCACCTTCTTCAGCCATTCCTGATTATTCAGATACCAGTCGATGGTTTTTGATAAGCCTTCTTCGAATTGAAGGGAGGGCATCCAGCCTAGTTCTTCCTTTAGTTTAGTGGCGTCTATCGCATATCGCAGATCGTGTCCAGCCCTGTCTTTCACAAAGGTGATAAGCTTTTCGGAGGTACCCGGAGCTTGCCCTAGTTTTTCGTCCATCAGTTTACATAACAGCCGGATGAGATCAATATTGGTCCATTCATTATGACCACCGATATTATAAGTCTGACCCTTTTTGCCCTTATGCAGAATCAGGTCAATAGCCGAAGCATGATCCACCACATAAAGCCAGTCCCGTACATTTTCACCCTTGCCATATACCGGAAGATTTTTCCCATTCAGAATATTATGTATAGACAGGGGGATGAGTTTTTCGGGAAAATGATTCGGACCATAATTATTCGAACAATTACTGATCACAACCGGCAAACCATAGGTATGATAAAAAGCCATCACCAGATGATCACTTCCGGCTTTACTGGCACTATACGGACTGCGTGGATCATACGGTGTGTCTTCGTAAAAGAAGCCGGTGTCGCCCAGACTTCCATACACTTCATCGGTACTAACATGATAGAAGCATGTATCTGCTAAGGATTCGTTCCAGAAATTTTTAGCCGCCTGTAGCAAGGTGGCTGAACCCAATACATTCGTACGTACAAAAGCTAATGGATCGGTGATAGAACGATCTACATGCGATTCGGCTGCCAAATGAATGATGGTATTTATCTGATAGTCTTTCAGTACATTCTCCACCTGTTCGCTATCACAAATATCTCCTTTAATGAAGGTATAGTTTGAAGCCCCTTCCACATCACTAAGATTTTCCAGATTGCCGGCATAGGTCAGGGCATCGAAATTCACAATCCGGTATTCAGGATAATGAGTCACCATTCGGCGCACCAGATGGGAACCAATGAATCCGGCACCTCCTGTGATCAGGATATTTTTATTCTGCATGGTTGCGAAAATAATTATTCAGCACCAATCTCTCCGGTCTGCTGTAAGGTTTCTTTTTTAAGTTTATGATATCGCCAAGCCATATAAGCCAGGGTGGCATTGTACGAAAAAACCGAGGCCCAGGCTGCTCCTTTCATTCCAAATTCCGGAATCAGAAGCCAGTCGCCGCATAAGCAGATCACTAAACCCAAAATGGCCGAATGCAGGTTATAGCGAATATAGCCGCTCGCGGTGAAGCAGGCACTAACAGGCATGGACAGACAAAAAGGTACCACCCCGGCCAGTAGTATTAGAATAATATAAGCCGATGACATGAATTCCTGACCAAAGAAGAAGCGGGTAGCGGGGTATGCTAAACCTAGGGCCAGAAAAACAGCGATCAGGCCGTATATCAACAGATTTTTAATATGCCGGTCTACTTCCCTGAACATAGGCCGCGACAACTCACTGGCTGAGAAATGACTATACAATACCGTTTGCATGGCCGCCGGATAAAGCCATATCATTTGTGCCAGCGAAACACCGAGGGCATACATGCCGGTTTCTACCTTCCCTTTGAAAAAGGATAAAATCCAGATATCAGCACGATAACTCAGAAAT
>CAYWKR010000234.1:0-4153 GCA_964458785.1 uncultured Bifidobacterium sp.
CATTGATATAGGCCATACAGATATACATGTTTCCGATATTTTCATTATCCTGTGATATCACATAAGGAAGCGATTTTTCGGAAATACTGTTATATACTTTATCCAGAATTTTCAGGGCATCGGCTTTACGGCCTTCTCTCGACAGGGCATCGGCCGTCATACTGGCAAAACGTCGATTGGTACTGGCCATACGACGATTAGTTTGATCGAGATAAATACCCTTCTCACAATTACCGAACTGGAATGTATTCAAGTACAAATTCACACACCGATCCATATTCACACGCAAAGGAGCAATAACACGCGAACCGGGCGTGCGAACCGGTACCAGTTTATAGGTCCATCCTTCCAGCTGCAGGTATTCTTCCAACCCTTCATAATGATCCGGATCGATGGAGTTGGCAAAATAAATAGGACGTTTCCATGCATTTGCTGCCAGAATGTTTAAAATCGCCAGATCGTTTTTATAGGCCACATTCCGGGGCATGGTAAACTGAACCTGATCGGCAATCACTGACGTATCACCGGCAGGTAGTACCTTATTTTTAATTATGAGTTCTTTATCCACCGGCAGGAAGAAATTCTTCACCGGAAAATAATTGGCTGTACCTCCATTGCGGAGTGGCATGGTAGAACTTCCGGCATCGCTTCCAACAAAATTTAATATTTCAGTGAGGTTCACATACTTATCCTGTGGAATGGATTTATTATCGAGATATTGAATATAATCGCGTTTCTGACCCCGATATTGTTCCGGCTTCCAGATTAAGGGTACCGCGGCTGCTTTGTTGATGGCGCGCGACAGTTGATCGATATACCAGTCGATACCTAACAAACTGATATTAATGATTCGCACGTCGGTACGGATTCCTTCTACTTCCTGTGCATACCACAAAGGATATGTATCATTATCTCCTTCAGTAAACAGGATGGCATTGGGCTCGCAGGATTCAAGGTAATTGATAGCCGTAGCACGGGCGAGTGTTTTTTCCGAACGGTCATGATCATCCCATTCGGTAAATGCCATCAGCATCGGAACGGTGAGTAAACACAATACGGTGGCTGCCACCGGCGCTATAGAACCCAGTTTCAATTTCTTCAGCCAATCGTTCACCATCATTACACCCAAACCTATCCACATGGCAAATGCGTAGGTAGCACCGGCATAGGCATAATCACGTTCACGCGGTTGAAGCGGTGTATTGTTCAGATAAATTACAATGGCTAGACCGGTAAAGAAGAAAAGACATAATACCACCAGCATATTGTTTTTATCGTGACGATAATGATAGAGTAGACCAAAGATGCCTAATAAAAACGGCAGGAAATACAATTGATTCCGGGCCCGGCTGTTTCGTACACCATCGGGTAATTTGTCGCTATCCCCCATCCAAACTTTATCGATAGCTTTAATTCCAGAAAGCCAGTTTCCATTCATGGGTTCTCCCTGCAGATTTTGAATATCATTTTGTCGCCCGATATAATTCCAGCAGAAATAACGCCACCACATTTGTTTTACCTGGTAATTAAAGAAGAAGCGAAGATTATCGGCACCGCTGGCCTTTTCGCCTTCGGCCAGACCGAGATAATTTTTATAATAATTCACATGGTTAGGATCGTTCTGATCCCAGATACGGGGGAAGATTCGGGTGTCTTCAGAATTATAGGTGTACCGATCACTTTTTTCACCCAATTCTTCATAGCGTTTTTCTCCTTTCCAGTATTGCATTTTACCATCTTCCATGCCAATAGGTTCAGAATTGAAGTCCGGACCTGTGATCAGGGGTACCGAACCATATTGTTCCCGTTGAAGGTATTTAATAAGTGAAATAGCATTATCGGGATTGGTCATATCTAATGGTACATCGGCATTCGAACGGATAATGGTTTGGAAGAAAGCCGAATACCCTATCAACACAAAAATGAAACAAAGGGTACCGAGGTGTACAAAATAGTGTCCCTTTTTCTTAGCCCAGCGAAGTACAAAGAAACAGGCTACTGCCAGAATCAGAATGGTAAACAATACCCCACTGTTGAATGGCAATCCAAAATCGTTGACAAACAGAATATCCATTTTAGAGGCCATAATGGGTACGGCCTGAATAACCCCGTACTGCACCACACCTGTAATTACACATCCCAGTAAAAACGCCCAGATGGTACCCCATGTAGTTACCTTGTAGCGCTTAAAATAATATACCATTACGATAGCCGGTATAGTTAAAAGGTTCAGTAAGTGAACACCGATAGACAAACCCATCAGATAAAAAATCAACACCACCCAACGGTCGCTATGTTGTTCGCCTTGTACAGAAAGCCGGTCTTCCCATTTTAAAATAGCCCAGAATACCAGGGCTGTCAGGAAGGAAGACATAGCATAAACCTCACCTTCTACTGCCGAAAACCAGAATGTATCGGAAAAGGTATAGGCCAGGGCGCCAACTACACCGGCGCCCATAATAAGCAGGATATTATTGGAATGTAACTCCTGATTCTGCCGGCTGATGATTCGTTTGGCAAAGTGAGTAATAGTCCAGAACAGAAATAATATGGTAAACCCACTACAAAGGGCCGAACTGGTATTTACGGCTAAGGCGGCATTCTTCATCCCGAAGAGGGCTACAAAAATGCGGTTAATCATCAGAAAGAGCGGCGCCCCCGGGGAGTGTACCACTTCCAGTTTGGCGGCTCCGGAAATAAATTCACCACAATCCCAGAAACTAACCGTAGCCTCTTTAGTCATCAGATACACCGTACTGGCAATCAGGCAAACGAACCAACCTGTCAGGTTATTAATTCTGTTATAATTCATGTAATAGTATTAAAGTGCGACAAATATAGAAAAATGAATGTGAGTATTTCAGATTGATTAATTGAATTTCAATTCAGGCTTAAACGCAGCTAAGTACCTTATTACCTGATAAAGAAATGATAAAAAAAATTAGAGTGTGGCAATACACTTCAATTCGATGGCAATGGGTGTAGGCAGACTATTAATTTCTACCGTGGTACGGCAGGGCTGAGCATCGCTGAAGTACTCGGCATATAAGCGATTGTAGGTATGAAAATCCCTCTTCATATTGACCAGAAATACGGTCACATCCACCAGATTTTCCCATTTGCTTCCGCTCTCCTCCAATACGATCCGCACATTTTCGAACACATTGCGGCATTGTGCCTCAAAATCGAAGGAAATGAAATTCCCGTTTTTATCGAGTTCCAATCCGGGTATTTCGTTATTAACCGTTCGGGGACCAATGCCTGAAAGAAATAATAATGAACCGGCTTTGCGTGCATGAGGATAAGCACCCACTGCCTGAGGTGCTTTGTGGGTAGTAATACGATCGTTCATAGTTTTCTGAAAGGCTAAAGGTATCAATAAAATCTGCTTTCCTGTTTCTGAATTACAGGAATTGATCGTATACCAATAAAAAAATCCGGATCCATATCCGGATTTTCAGTTTGATATGTGGTTTATTAATTATTCAATACCGATATGCGGGTACTGATTTTATGTGCACCTTGTGAAAGGGTACAATAATATAATCCATTGGGCAATGTGGCTGTTGGTACCAACAGATAATTCATTCCCTGCTGCGCCGGTATGGATGTAGAATATACCGATTCTCCCAGGGCATTAAACCATTGAATATCGGTAATGGCTTTTTTATCAGACTCGAATGAAATACGACACAAGGTAGTCGCCGGATTGGGTGACACATCCGTCATCTGGAAGCGGGGCGCTGTTTGCGAAACTATCCCGGTAGGCCAGCATGGTGTGGGATACACAATAATTTTATAGTAGTTCAGATTAATGACAGTATCCGTTTTACGACCAGGATACATACTTGGAATGAATGCTTCAAGAATAGCATTGACACTATGCATATTGCTTAGGTAAACCCGCAAAGCCGCGCTCAGGTTATAGGTCTGTGCAGTTTCTGTGGATGGCACATTGCCACTGATTTTCACACAAGCCAGTGAATCGCCGGGTACAACCAGACGCACAAAGTTACTTTTTGGGGAACCCGCTCCGGCAGGAGGCAATGCAGCCGGTGTACTTTCCAGTGTGAGATAGCTTGGCAGATTTAAAATATTGGCATCAAATACAAATGAATCGATATTGGCTGTAATGGTACCGGAAATCGGAGGC
>CAYWKR010000235.1:0-4097 GCA_964458785.1 uncultured Bifidobacterium sp.
ACGTAGAGATTCCCTACACCATCGCTGACAATGTCTTTCAGAATGCCAAACTGTTTACCGGTTTCCATGGCAATTTCATAGGCATTCATTTTTTGAAGCAGTTGCTGAAAATGACGAACCGCCAGTGCAAAATTGTTCAGACTTTCCAGGGTAGCCCCTTTAATGCCTGCTTTGTCGGCTGTTTGTAACGCTTCCCAAAAAGTAATATTCTGTGTGTCGGCATACACCGAAATTTTCTGAAGCGACGTGGTGCCAATACCCCGGGCCGGATAATTAATAATCCGCTTCATACTCTCTTCATCGGCAGGGTTTACCAGTATACGCAGATAGGCTATAAAATCCTTCACTTCCTTTCGCTGATAAAACGAAAGTCCCCCGTAAATGCGATACGCAATTCCATGGCGCCGGAGCGATTCTTCAAAGGCGCGACTCTGGGCATTGGTTCGGTACAGAATGGCAAAATCGTTGTTCGAATGATGAGCCCGGAGTTTTTGTTCCAGAATAGTATCCGCAACAAATTTTCCTTCATCATTGTCCGACATGGAAGCAACCACCCGCAGCTTTTCTCCCTCCGGTTTTTCGGTCCATAACGATTTCCGGATCTGATTTTGGTTGCGTGCAATCACTTCATTCGCAGCTCCCAGAATATTGGATGTACTCCGGTAATTCTGTTCCAGTTTAATAATTTTTACATCTTCGTAATCGCGCTGAAACTGGAAGATGTTTTCCATACTGGCTCCCCGGAACGAATAGATGCTTTGGGCATCATCACCTACCACGCAAATATTTTCGTGTAAGGCACTCAGTAGTTTCACAATATGATATTGTGCCAGGTTGGTATCCTGGTATTCATCAATCATCACATAGCGAAACTTATGCTGATACTTGGCGAGCAAATCGGGAAAATTGCTCAGCATGATATAGGTATTCACCAATAAATCATCGAAATCCATGGCCCCGTTCCGGAAACAGCGTTTACTGTAGCGTTCAAAAATTTCTCCGGTCCGGGGACGCTTCGAACCGGCATCTTCTTTCTGAATTTCTACATCATTCTGATATTCCCGCCAGGTATATAAATTGTTTTTGGCCGAAGAAATGCGACTGTATAAATACGCAGGTTTATAAATTTTCTCATCCAGGTCCAGTTCCTTCACAATACTCTTCAATAAGCTTTTTGCATCATCGGTATCATAAATAGTAAAGTTGGAGGGATAGCCCAGACGCTCGGCTTCAATTCGTAAAACCCGGGCAAAAACCGAGTGGAACGTACCGATATATAAATTACGAGCCTCATGATTTCCAAGGATATGTTCAATACGCTCTTTCATTTCCCTGGCCGCCTTATTGGTAAAGGTGAGTGCCAGAATGCGGAAGGAATCTACACCCAGATGAATCAGGTGTGCAATCCGGGTGGTGAGTACCTTGGTTTTTCCCGACCCGGCCCCGGCAACTATCATCAGAGGGCCATCGGTGTAAAGAACGGCCTCTTTCTGTTGTTCATTCAATCCATGTAAAAACTCCTGCATGCGGCAAATATAATGGTTTCATCAGGCCATTTTTTCATGTGGGGAAATCACATCAGACGATTATATCAGGATTTTTTGTGGATATAATCTGAATGACCTGGCTGTGGATTTAATTCAATGGCACGATAGTTGTAATACGTTGGGTGCTAAAAAATCGAATTCAGCGGGTAGGATTGCAGAATTCGTTCTTGTTTTTGGTGAATCGTTATTGTTTGTTAGAAAATCAATCCCGTTTATTCGGGATTGTTTTTTTATTTCTATCCGGTACCTTGCCCGCTTTCATGGTTATATTTGTTCAAACATCACCATGCGCTATTTAGTACTGTTTCTTCTTTGTATTCCACCATCCCTTCAGGCACAACGAATTATCCCTGAACCTGTTCAGCAAAAGGTTTCAGAAGGGAATGGTTACTTCCTGCCTCAGTTCTTTTATCCTGCCGATACGTTTATGCAGACTGAACGCCATGTATTCAATCAATTCATGCAGGCCATTGGATATGATACCCTGAAAAATACATCCACACCTTCTGATTGCATTGTATTAAAGCTCAATACACAGATGGCGGACGAAGCATATCATCTTCGCACGGCCGAAAATCAGGTAGTTGAAGTGGAAGGTAGTCGTTCCGGTATTTTTTACGGCTTAATGACGCTGCTTCAGTGGGAATTTAATTGTCATAATACCAAGGACTATCAGTTAAGCGAATTGTTCGACCAGCCGGCATTCGTATGGCGTGGACTGCATCTCGATGTGAGTCGTCATTTTTTTCCGGTATCCTTTGTTCGTAAGTATATCGATATGATGGCTTTATTGAAACTCAATACCTTTCACTGGCATCTCACCGATGATCAAGGCTGGCGTATTGAGATAAAAAAGTATCCTCAGTTATGCGCCATTGGCAGTAAGCGCTCCGAAACCATGGTGGCAAAAAATTTTAACCCCTTTGTGGGCGATGGTATTCCGCATGAAGGCTACTATACACAAGATGAAATTCGTGCTATGGTGCGCTATGCAGCTGAACGGCATATACAAATAGTTCCTGAAATTGAAATGCCGGGTCATAGTCAGGCCGCTATTGCAGCGTATCCATTTCTCAGTTGCCGTAAAGCGAAAATACCGGTTTGTACCCGCTGGGGGGAAGGGGATGATGTATTTTGTACCAGCGACAGCACTATTGCCTTCCTGAAAGATGTTCTGGATGAAGTATTAGCTTTATTTCCTTCGCCCTATATCCATATCGGAGGAGATGAAGTACAGAAAAACCGCTGGAAGGAATGTACTGTATGTCAGGAAAATAAGCGCAAAAACCATCTGCATTCAGAAGAAGAATTGCAGAGTTATTTCATTCATCAGTTCGACGATTACCTGCAAAGCAAAGGACGCAAGATGATCGGGTGGGATGAAATTCTGGAAGGTGGATTAGCCCCTAATGCAGTGGTCATGAGTTGGCGGGGAGAAGAAGGAGGTATTGCAGCCGCAGCTCAAAATCATCAGGTAGTCATGTCGCCGGGATCACATTGTTACTTCGATCACTTTCAGGGAAGTCCGCGAACCGAACCCTTAGCCATTGGCGGATTCACGCCCATTCAAAAGGTATTGCAATACGAACCGGTTCCTGCTGCTATGAATGCCGGAAACAGAAAATATGTATTGGGGGCTCAGGCGAATGTGTGGACGGAATATATGGCATCCGAAAATCATGTGGAATATATGGTATTGCCCCGGCTCCTGGCTTTATCGGAAGTGCTTTGGAGTGGGGAGAAAAGGAGTACCTGGGATGATTTCAAGAAGAAATTACCCTTGGCCATGGATTTCTTTAAGGTACTAAACTATCAGGTAAGTGAATCGGTGTATGATGTCAACGAAAGTCATACCGCTGCAGATGGTAAAATTCAGGTACAGTTGCAGGATGAATTTAAAAACGGAGAAATCAGGTACTGGTTTCACGACAAGGATTCGGCGCATGCAAACATATATTCCGGTACACCAATTACACTTGAAACGGATACTACACTTCATGCTGCCTTCTACGAGCATCTTCAGCCTCATGGCCATACCTTCTGTCAGAAATATTATGTAAACGATGCACTCGGCAATGTGAAGAGTATGGATCCTTTGCCTGATAAAGCCTATTCAAAAGGAGGGGCATCTACACTTTGTGATGGCGTTCGGGGGGGCATACCAAGAATTTCATCTGAATGGCTGGGCTGGAAAGAAAACAGTCCGCAGCTTATTCTTGATCTTCAGGAAGAAAAAAGCCGGAACAGGGTAGCGCTCACCCTGTTATCGGATAAGGGGAGCTGGATTTATATACCGGCCTTGATCCGGTTAAGCGGAAGCCGGAATGGAAAAACCTATGAACCCATTCAGCAAATAGTTCTAGACCCTGTGAAGGAGGACTATCTGACTGTTAAACAGGTAGAAATCCCGTTAAGCAGCACGTCATATCGTTATCTGAAATTGAACTTTACTCCGTTGGACCGGATTCCGGTTTCATTTCCAGGTGAAGGTAAATCACCCTGGTTATTCATCAGCGAAGTGGATGTGCGTTAAGGCGCTTCAATAGTATG
>CAYWKR010000236.1:0-4077 GCA_964458785.1 uncultured Bifidobacterium sp.
GTTTTTATATCACGAGTTAGTGGAATTTTTATTCAGTTTGCCATCCACGTTTAAAATCAATGAAGGCTGGACCAAATGGATCATGCGGGAGAGCTTTCCGATATTGCCAAGGGAAATTGGCTGGCGGGTAGACAAAATCGGGTACGAACCACCACAAAAAAGCTGGATGGAAAATGCATTGGTAAAAGAAAAAATTCTTCAGCAACGACATAAACTAATTGAAGAAGGTATACTTCATCCTTCACTGCAAAAAGCGGAATACAAACCAGCTGATGCACTTGGAAACAATACCGACTACTGGAAAATTTTTCTGGCAGGTTCTCTTTTGTCATCCTCTGAAGGCTAATGAAGAAAGTTTTTATTCTCAGTTATTATTTTCCTCCGGCGAATGTCACCGCATCCGAACGGATAGCTTCCATTGCCCGGTATCTGCAGAATGGATCGTATTACCCGGTGGTGATTACCCGTAACTGGGACTATCCAATAAAAAATTCTACGTCTGATGTGTACCGTTCCAGTGGTACCGAAATCCGCATCGAGAAAAAAGAAGGATATGAAGTGCATTATCTTCCTTATCGCGCTTCCCTGAAGGATCATCTTTTTATCCGGCTCGAGGGAACCCCGTTTTATTTTATCTACCTCATAGCTGCTTTTATCTTTTCTGTCACCAACCTGATGGCATTGCGTTTTTCATCGTACGGTTTTTTATACCGGTATCTTGTTCAGCAATTCAAAAACGAAAAAGAACCCATTCGTTTGGTGGTGAGTGCTATGCCTTTCGAATTGTTTGGTATTGCCTGGCTATTGCAAAAAAAGTTTCCCCTGAAATGGATAGCCGATTATCGCGACGACTGGAGCAGCAGCAGCCTGTACGGTAAAAACCTGGTTCGGAAAATTCAACATCGTGTCTTCGCTTTTTTTGAAAAAAAATGGTTGAAGAGTGCTTCCCTTTTCCTAAGCGTTTCGGAACATTACGTGGATAAAATTGCTCGGGTCATTCATCGTCCGGGCAAGGTGTTGTTCAATGGCTTTCTGCCCGAAAACTATCCGCCTGCAGTAGAAGCCTCTTCCGTTTTCACTCTTTGCTATGTCGGTTCGGTGTATCCTTCACAGCCGATCGAAAAACTGATCGAAGGTATTCTGCTCTTTATTCGTTCATACCCTAAAGCCCCACCGGTAAAAGTTTGCTTTATTGGTATTGGCAAAGAACCAAAAATTATTGCACGGATTCAGCAATATATCAGTGGATACGAATCGTATTTTGAATTCACCGACCGGCTTCCTAAAAAAGAAGCTATTCACGTTCAGATGCGCTCACATGCCTTATTAATTTGTGCTCACGGATCACTCAAAGGAATTCCGGGCAGCAAACTGTACGAGTACATTGCCATAAAAAAACCCGTTATCGTATATCCTACCGATGGCGATATTATTGAAACGAGTTTACGCTTCACGCGGCAGGGATTATTTTGCCGGGATGCCGAAGAAATGAAATCGCATCTGCAGACATTATACGGGCTGTTTCTTGAACATAAACCCTTTTCCGGGGTCGACGAACAGGCAGTGGCATCTTTTACAAGGGAAGAACAATGTAAAGTTTTGATCACAGCACTCGATCAAATAGATGCAGGTGCAATTGTAACGTAAGCCAGCACCACTTTCTCGGATTGTTCGGTCATTTGAATTACCTTCAAAATAAAAAACCATGCTCCGGATATTCATTTTTCTTTTGATCGTCTTCCACACCCCTTCTTCGCATGCCCTCGTCGTACGGTCGATTCGTGATTTCGGAGCCAAGGGGAACGGGGTCACCAACGATCAGGCGGCCTTTGAAAAAGCTGCAGCCTTTATTCAACAAAACGGAGGAAATGTGAAACTCATTTTACCCAAAGGAATTTACCTCGTGGGAAAACAAACCCGCAGTAAATCCACGTCCCGCTATATGATTGAAAACAATGTGTTTTCGCTGCACGATGTTTCCAATGTTCAGATTTGCGGCATTGGAAAAGTATTGATCCGGTATGTGGGCAATCTGCGTTTCGGCACCTTTAATCCCATTACCAACGAACCCTTAAAAGGAGTTTCCTATCCGTTTTACGATGGATCCAAAACGGCACAAATCGGTTGTCTGTTTCAGTTCCAACGCTGCAATCAGGTGTTGCTTTCCGACCTCGAAGCCGATGGCAATAACACCAACGTGGTGTTGGGTGGGGGCTTTGGGGATACCGGTATTCAGTTATGGCATTATGGAGTACATGCTACCGATTGTACGAACCTCACTGTAAAAAATCTGTACCTGCATCATTTTTGTCTGGATGGTATGCTGGTCAATAATTCGCAAAGCATCAACACCCATAACCAGATTCTGAATTGCCGTTTCCATTACAATGCCCGACAGGGGCTTTCCTGGGTAGCCGGTAATGGATTGCAGGTTCAGAATTGTTCGTTCAACTTCAGTGGACAAGCGCGCTTTTCTTCTTCACCAGCTTCAGGGTTGGATATTGAAGGCGAATCGGCAACCGGAATCAGTAATGGTGTATTTACCAATTGCCAGTTCATTCATAACAAAGGCTGTGGCTTGCTGGCCAATTCGGGTAACAGTCGGAATATGCAATTTACCGGATGCACCTTCTGGGGTATCGATAACTGGAGTGCCTGGGTGGAAAAACCGGGCTATAAATTCACTAAATGTAATTTCTTTGGCTCCTTTGTGCATGGCTATCTTACCTCGCTAATAGAAGAGGCCACCCAATTTAAACAATGTCTTTTTAAGGATTCGAGCTATATGGGAAAACCGGTGTACGGACAATACCTTTTGGAATGTGACAGCCGCAAACTGATGATTTTTGATTCATGCCAGTTTATGGCCCTGAATAAGAAACTACTGTGGTACAATGGGGTGAGTTCGGATAAAAAAGAAGATAAGCCCGTTTTTCGTAATTGTGTGCTGTTGCACGATGGAAAATCGGAAGTATATAATGCCAATACCGGACTGCTTCCAAACGCCAAATGATGAAGACGGTATAATATATTTGCATCTTCATGTGTGGAATTTCCGGATTTTTAGACTACTCGCGTCGTTCCGATGAATCGGTGCTTCAAAAAATGAATGATACCCTGTTTCACCGGGGACCGGATGGATATGGGCTCAAACTATTTGATACCGGAAATGCGCTCTTGGGATTCGGACACCGTCGACTGAGTATTATCGATCTGAGTGAAGGTGGAAAACAACCTATGCACTATGGCTGGTTGAGTATTACTTATAATGGTGAGGTGTATAACTTCATGGAAATACGGAGCGAACTGGAAAAGATGGGACATGAGTTTGAATCGCATTCCGATACCGAAGTCATTTTACACAGCTATGCCGAATGGGGCAGCGATTGTGTGCACCGCTTTATAGGCATGTTCGCCTTTGTGATTTACGATCACCAAAAACAAGAACTTTTTTGTGCCCGCGATCGCGCCGGAGTGAAACCATTTTTTTATTACCACCATCAGGATTTATTTTTATTTGCCTCCGAATTAAAGGCCATCGTAGCCCATCCGGCATTTAAAAAGTCACTGAACCGCAACGCCATTGCCGCTTTTCTTCAATACGGCTACGTTCCTACTCCCCATTGTATTTACAACGATACCCATAAATTGAAACCCGGTTTTGTTTTGTATTTCCGGATTGCCAAAAACGAATTACACACCCATTCATACTGGAATGTATACGATGCCTATAACAAAGCACCACTAGATTTATCGTTTGAAGAGGCCCGCGACGCAACCGAGAAACTACTGATCAGTGCCTGTAATTACCGCATGGTGAGCGATGTACCGGTGGGTGTATTTCTGAGTGGTGGGTACGACAGTACGACGGTTACGGCCTTGCTTCAGAAAGACCGTACAGAAAAAATAAAAACCTTTACCATTGGTGTACCTGATGCCGGTTTGAATGAAGCGCCCTATGCCCGCGAAGTGGCCGAATACCTCGGAACCGATCATACCGAATATTATTGCACGGCCGAAGAAGCTCTGAATATTATTCCTTCATTGCCTTTTTATTACGACGAACCCTTTGCCGAC
>CAYWKR010000237.1:0-4055 GCA_964458785.1 uncultured Bifidobacterium sp.
TATTTAAGGAATGGGTAGAGCCGGGAAGTCCGCTGCAGGGATTTCAGGCCCGCAAGATTGCCTTTAACCTGGGTCTGAGCGGTGATGCATTTAAAAACTGTGTAAAGTTTGTCACCAATTTATATAATGCTTTTCGTGGACTGGATTGTGACATGCTCGAAATCAATCCGCTGTTCAAAACCAGTGATGATAAAATTATTGCGGTCGACTGCAAAATGAATCTGGAAGATAATGCTCTGATTCGTCACCCGGAACTGGCAGCCCTTCGCGATAAATCAGAAGAAGACCCAACAGAAGTAGAAGCCAGTGAAAGTAACCTGAACTATGTAAAGCTGGATGGGAATGTAGGTTGTATGGTAAATGGGGCCGGACTGGCCATGGCGACCATGGATATGATTAAACTCAGCGGCGGAGAACCCGCTAATTTTCTGGATGTAGGGGGCGGGGCCAATGCCACTACAGTTGAAGCCGGATTTCGTTTGATTTTAAAAGACCCGAATGTAAAAGCGATTTTGATTAATATCTTCGGCGGAATTGTACGTTGCGACCGGGTAGCACAGGGTGTGGTAGACGCCTATAATGCCATTGGTGAAATCAAAGTTCCGGTAATAGTTCGTTTACAGGGAACCAATGCCGAAGCGGCCAAGAAACTGATTGAAGAATCAGGACTCAAGGTGCAAAGTGCCATCCTGTTAAGTGAAGCAGCCGAATTAGTGAACAAGGCGGTTGCCTAATACACCTTCGAAATTTTTATGGTATTGGTGGGAAGGTGATCCTGAACGGGTGTACTTCCTGTATTAATCACCACATCACCGGGATGAAGAAGTCCTTGCTCCCGGATAAACTGGATCTGGTCGTGAATAATTTCGTCCAGACTGTTTTCCTTATCGTAGTAGAATGCCTGTACACCCCAGCTTAAGCTCAGTTGGTTAACCAGCGACTGGGTTTTGGTAAAAATATATAAAGGGGATTTCGGTCTGAAGCTGGAAAGCATAAAACCAGTATACCCACTTTGCGTCATTCCGATGATGGCATGTGCATGCACATCATCGGCAATTTTGCAGGCATTATAACAAAGAGCATCCGATAAAAAGGATGGGGAATGCGATTGGGGGATCAGGTTTTTATTATACACAATCTCTTCTTTTTCTACTTCTCCAATAATCTTGCTCATGGTTTCCACCACCAGGGCAGGATGTTGCCCCACCGCCGTTTCTCCACTCAGCATCACCGCATCTGCACCTTCCAGTACTGCATTGGCGACATCCGTAATTTCACTTCGGTTCGGTTTCACCCGGTCAATCATACTTTCCATCATTTGTGTGGCTATTATAACCGGTTTAGCCCGGTGTATGCATTTCCGGATAATGCTTTTCTGAATCATAGGAATCTGTTCTACCGGTAATTCTACACCCAGATCACCACGGGCTACCATGATGGCATCCGATGCTAGTACAATTTCACGAATATGTTGCAGGGCTTCGGGTTTTTCGATCTTGGCAATAATCTTCGCATTGCTGCCTTTATCTTTTAATCGTTGTTTTAGTTCCAGAATGTCTTCCGGCCGACGCACAAATGAAAGGGCTATCCAGTCGATATTCTGACCGATAATAAAATCCAGATCCCGGAGATCCTTCTCGGTGAGAGCAGGTAAACTGATTTTTGTTTCCGGCAGATTAATTCCTTTCCGGGAACTCAGAATGCCGGGTGTAGTAACCATGGCACTCACTTCATTATTCAGATGTATTCCGGTGATCCGAACTTCAATTTTACCATCATCAATTAATACCTTTTCACCCACTTTCACATCCTGATGAAAATTTGGGTACGAAAGATAAACCTTCTCTTTGGTGCCAATACATTCAGTGGGGGTGAAGGTAATTTCATCGCCGGTGGATAAGGGGATAGCATTGTTTTCAACTTCACCGATCCGAAGTTTAGGACCCTGCAAGTCGGCCAGAATAGCAATGTTGAATGGATATTGCTGATTAATTGACTCAATAATCCGAATCACTTCGGCATGATCTTCATGTTTGCCATGCGAGAAGTTCAAACGAAAAACATCAACACCGGCATGTACTAATTGAATAATATTCTCATACGAATTGCAGGCCGGTCCTACGGTTGCAATAATTTTCGTCTTCTGATTTTTTCTTACCATGGCACGAAGGTAAGGGAAAGCAATGTCCTATGGAGTCGTTCACCATTTCTTCATATCCGAAAGCTTATAAACCGGCATATTCTTTCAGGTAATGAAAGTGCGAACCCAAGTGTGCAGCTTCACAAATAGTAGCCCTGTCCAGCATGCTTGATGTAGTTCCCTGAATGAGATCTGGTAATACATACGAAATCAGGTAGCCTCCAAAATATTTTGATGCATCGCGGGGCAGTTCATTCGGCAGATTGTCTACCGCCATCACATCTGTTGTTTCGGTTTCCTGCAGAAAAGGTGCACATCGTTCGCTTCTTTTTTTATGGAAGCCATAGGTAGGATCTGCTATCGTAGTGGACCCCACGTTACAGGGTACTGAACCATTTTCGTCGCATGTAATATCGGCAATCACGGGTAGATGAAAACGGTCCGACTTCATATCCTCCAGTTCAAACAATCGCGGTACATCTTTGTCCCAATAAACGCCATTCATCAGGATGTCACTCACCTCCGCATAGGGCAGGAACCGTGAACGATACTGGGAAGGATGTGCATGAAAATCATCCCGCTGATAAGGAATGCCATCCATGCGTTCATATAAATCGGCGCCTTTTAATTGAGTGAATACGGCATAATCGTACGTTTTAGTCAGGTAGTCTTCCGGACTCACTTCAGCTACATCAAGATAATTTAAAATATCGATCACACCCGTGGATACACGTCCCGAACCGGTGAGCACAATTTTAATTGGAGGTACAAAAAACGATTCATACGAATCTTTAAGCTCCTGAAAATTTTTCAATGTATACACCGGCTTTAATTCATAACGTCCTGTTTTTTTACCGTAAGTCAGCAAGCCGTTATGGGCCCCAACCACGCCGGCCCAATAGCCAAATCCAACTACACGGTGTCCGTCATCATGGGTCAGACATTCGTAATCGATTAGCCGGATCTTCTTTTCAATCAAAGTCCGCATTAACTTCCGGTTATGAGGCTGTGCCTTACGGGTATGTGAAAAGAAGAGGTAGGTTTTATGTGGAATCAGCGTTTCAGTTAAAGCTTCCTTTACACCAAAGAGAATATCACAATTTTCAAGGTTTTCCTGTAATTCAATGCCCTGTAAACGATATTCCTCATCAGAAAAACAACGCACCGGGGAAGGTTGAACCACCATTCGTACCTCCGGAAATTTTTCTTCAATTTCCTTACATTGCTTCGGGGAAAAAGGCGTTCGGTTATCTACCGGGGTTTTTCCTTCTCTAACGATTCCTATCCGTATCATTCACCTGAATTAAGTTTGCAAATATAACTGTACCCTTCATGAATTACTTTGAACTGTTTGAATTGCCCATGAATCTGAACATTGATGAACAGGCCATTCAAAAAAAATACTATGCGCTTTGCCGACGCTTTCATCCCGATCAGTTTATGATACAAGACGAAGCGAAACAACAGCATGCAGAACAAATGACCACCCTAATTCATGAAGCCAGGCGTATTTTATTGAATCCGTCGCAACGACTGCTTTATTTCTTACAGGAACAGGGTATAAATACCGATCAGAATCGCTTCAAACCAGATCCTGCATTTCTGTCTGAGATGATGGACTGGAACGAGCAAGTTGATGATTGCATGGGGAATGAAGATGAAAAAAAGCGGATACGGGAAGGATTACTGCAATTAGCTGATTCACTTAGGGAACCTGTTCAACAATACTTTGATCGTACTGAACCAGAGATGCAAGAAAATGAATTGATGCAACTGTTACAATACTATTACCAGCAACAATACATCGAGCGCTTATTGAACAGGCTATAGAAAAAAACATGTACCCTTCAGCAATAATGAAGAGCCACCGGAGAAAATGAGTTAATTTTGCGGCATGTTAGACTCTATTGAAAGT
>CAYWKR010000238.1:0-4054 GCA_964458785.1 uncultured Bifidobacterium sp.
CGTTGGGCAAGGGCATAGCCATTTGCATGCCTTCCAGAACAATGGCCTTTAGTTCATCCACTTCACTGAGAAGAACATCAAAAACCAATTCGTCATGTACCTGAAGCAGCATCACACTTTGGAGTTTTTTCTTTTTCAGCGAATCATGAATACGAATCATGGCCAGTTTAATCATATCGGCCGCACTGCCCTGTATAGGTGAATTAATGGCATTGCGTTCGGCAAAGGCCCGGATCGTAAAATTTTTAGATCCGATATCCCGTAGCCATCGTTTGCGTCCCATCAGTGTTTTAACATAACCCTGTTCGCGGGCAAAGGCAATGGTATCGCTCATGTATCGGGGAATGCCTTCAAACTCTTTTTTATAATTATCGATAATTTCTTTGGCTTCACTTCGGGGAATGCCAAGGTTATCAGCTAACCCAAATGCCCCCTGTCCGTAAATAATTCCAAAATTGACACTCTTTGCTTTATAGCGTTGTTCTTTAGTTACTTCCGATTCGGGAATATGATACACCCGGGCCGCGGTGGCGGTATGAATATCTTTATGTTGCTGAAAGGCTTCGCACATCGCCGGATCGCCACTGATGGCAGCTACAATACGCAGTTCGATTTGTGAATAATCGGCGCTGAGTAAAACATGGTTTTCATCACGGGGTAAAAATGCTTTTCGAATTTCTCTTCCCTGTTCGGTGCGGATTGGAATATTCTGAAGATTGGGATTATTGCTGGCTAATCGTCCGGTTACGGCAATGGTTTGTCCGAAAGTAGTATGTACCCGTCCGGTTTTTGGATTGATAAGCTGAGGCAGTGCATCCACATAGGTATTACGAAGCTTGGTGTATTCCCTGAAGGAAAGAATATCGTTACAAACCGGATGTTCATGGGCGAGTTTAGCCAAAACATCTTCACCGGTAGCATATTGGCCGGTCTTTGTTTTTTTTGCATTCGGATCGAGTTTCAGTTTTTCAAAAAGAACCTCGCCCAGTTGTTTGGGTGATGATAAATTAAACCGATGGCCAGCCTGGCGATATACTGCTTCTTCGGCTTCTTTGGCCAGTTTTTCCAATTCGGTGCTGTACTTCGACAGAAAGCCCGTATCGATACGGATTCCTTCAAATTCCATCCGGGTAAGAACGGGAATCAATGGATTATCGATTTCATAAAACACCTTCTCCACATCATTCGATTTGAGTAAGGGAAGCAGAGAATGTTTTAACTGGAGGGTAATGTCGGCGTCTTCGGCAGCATATTCTTTAATTTTTTCGACATCGACATCACGCATAGTACCCTGATTTTTCCCTTTCTTACCAATAAGTTCTTCGATGGAGACCGGTTGGTAACCGAGATATTTTTCACTGAGAATATCCATGCTTCTTTTTCCTTCCGGTTCGATGGCATAATGGGCCAGCATGGTATCGAACCAGCTTCCTTTACATTCGAAACCGTAGTTCAGTAATACCAGACTATCGAATTTGATATTTTGTCCAACCCAGTTTATGTCTTCCCGGTTGAACAGCACGCTGAACCGGTCCAGTATCGCAAGGCAGGCAGTACGGTCGGAAGGCAGGGGAATATAAAAAGCTTCGTGTGCCTTCCACGAAAAACTCATACCCACCAGTTCGCATTGATTAGCATCCAGACCTGTGGTTTCTGTATCGAAGCAGAGTTCCCTGATCTCTTCCTGAATGATTCGCTGAATCCATTCGTTTTGCTTTTCAGGGGTATCGAGAAGAATATACTGATGAGGTGTATCGTGAATAGTTTTCAGGGGTTGGGACATCAATTCGGATTCTTCGCTACGAGCTACAGCCGCTGCTTGTTCAATCACCTGGCCAAATAAATCGCTTTGCTGTACCC
Organism: uncultured Bifidobacterium sp.; assembly: GCA_964458785.1. Lineage (GTDB taxonomy): Bacteria > Bacteroidota > Bacteroidia > Chitinophagales > Chitinophagaceae > OLB11. The sequence continues at coordinate 1,861 of CAYWKR010000238.1, forward strand.
GTGTGCTTCCTACCTGAAACGTATCGCCAAGAATACGTTTGCCCAGGGTTCGGAATTCGAGTTCGTTAAAAACTTCATTCAACAAATCGCGGTTCACTTCACTCATCCTGAATTCTTCTTCATGAAATTCGCAGGGAACATTTAGAATAATGGTAGCCAGTTTTTTACTCATCAATGCATCTTCTTTTCCGGCTCGGATTTTCTCTCCAAGAGCTCCTTTTATTTCACCGGCATGCTCCAGTACATTCTCCAGCGTTTTGTATTCCTTCAGCAGTTTGGCGGCCGTTTTTTCGCCCACCCCTTTAATACCGGGAATATTATCTACGGCATCGCCCATCAGACCCAGAATATCGATTACCTGTGAGACGTTTTCAATATCCCATTTCTCGCACACTTCACGAGGACCCAGAATTTCGAATTTACCACCCTGGAAAGGAGGTTTGTAAATAAATACCTGATCATTCACTAACTGGCCATAGTCTTTGTCGGGTGTAACCATATAGACTTCGTAACCGGCTTCAGCAGCTTTTACACTCAGGGTTCCGATAATATCGTCGGCTTCGTATCCATTGGCTTCAATCACCGGAATATTGAATCCTTGAATAATTCGTTTGATATCGGGTACAGCGGCCAGAATATCTTCGGGGGTTTCCTGACGGTTGGCTTTATAATCGGCAAAGTCGGTATGCCGTTCTGTAAGCTCTTTGGTATCGAAGCAAACGGCCATATGGGTTGGTTTCTGGTTATTGATCAGATCGATCAGGGTATTGGTGAATCCAAACTGTGCATTGGTGTTTTTTCCGGTGGTGGTAATACGCGGACTTCTAACCAGAGAATAATACGCACGAAAGATGAGGGCAAAGGCATCCAGTAAAAAAAGTTTTTTCTGCATGCAGTAAATATAGCAAAATCAAATCAGGCGCTTGCAACGAAGGGTATGAAGTGCTTAAACACCGAGCATCAGCGGCATCAGCAACATCAGCAGTTCTTCGTTCTCTTTCGTTTCAACCGGTTTCACCAGTCCGGCCCGTGTAGGCGTGCTTAATTCAAACAGCACTTCTTCGCCTTCGGTAACCATAATGAGCTCTAATAATAACTTGGCATTGAAGGCAATTTTCATGTCTTCGCCGTTGTACTGGCAATTCAGTTGTTCGTTTCCTTCAAACGAAAAATCAACATCCTGGGCATATAAATGAAGACCGCTACCGGCAATATCCAGAACCACCTGATTGGTGGTTTTATTGGCGAAAACACTCACCCGGCGCAGGGCACTTACAAATTCGTTTTTATTCAGAATTAAACGGTAGGGATTATCGGCCGGAATAACCACTTTGTAATCAGGGAATTTGGCATCGATTAATCGACAGGATAACTGAATATCCTGACCCTGAACAAACAAATGACTTTCGTTATACGATAAGGTCACTTCGGTAGAACGCGATAAATTGTTTTTGAGTTGATTCAGGGCTTTTTTAGGAACGATAAATTTGTCGGTGCTTTGACAGTTTACACCGCCTTTCACGCAACGCACCAAACGATGCGCATCGGTGGCAACGAAGGTGATGGCGTTTTTACTGAGTTCGAATAATACGCCACTCATAGCTGGACGCAAATCGTCGCTGCTCACGGCGATGATGCTTTTGGCAATACCATCGCTGAGTTCGGCGGCCGGCATACTGAATTGGGTGGTACTATCGGCTACGGGTTCGCTCGGAAAACTCTTTGAGTCTTCGCCCACAATTTTATATTTCCCCTGTTCACTGGTAATGTCAATTCCAAAATCCTGTTTATGAATATCGAATGTGATCGGTTGTTCGGGGAGATTTTTCAGGTAATCGAGCAATACTTTAGCCTGAATACAAATACTACCCTTGTCTTTCGACTGTACACCGAGTTGCACTTTCATGGTGGTTTCCAGATCGGTACTCACTACGGTCAGTTGCTCGCCATCGAGTACAAAGAGGAAATCTTCCAGTATAGGAAGAACATTATTTGAACTGATGATACCTCCAATACTTTGCAGGTTTTTTGAAAGGAGTCCGGAGGAAACGATAAACTTCATGGTGTGCGATATTAATCGGGGGCAAATATAGTTTTTTTTCTGTATGGGTTGGCCGGCCCGAATGGCCAATAAATTAGTTTTGTTCATTTCAAACTATATCGTAATATTGCAATAAACAATTTGTAGTGGGAC
>CAYWKR010000239.1:0-4053 GCA_964458785.1 uncultured Bifidobacterium sp.
GATCCCCGTTTCCGGTTGAGTTACTGTAGGAAGATGAGTTTTGTGATCCCGCATCATACACATCATCGTATTGTGCGAAGGTGTTGAAACTGCTACCGAAAAGGGTCAGCATGAGGATTACGATTAACTTTTTCATGAATTACAGATTTATAATATTATTTACCGATTGAAATTACAGCGCCTTGACGTTGCACATTCCTTAAAGTTAAATGAATAAAACCGAAAGGGGCCTGTTTAACAAGTCGTAAATAATTCAAACGGGTATCGGGAAACGCTTAGCGAAATTTTTAGCGGCTAAGCAAAAACTAGGGCTTACCTTGCAGCGCTTTTTCAATACACACAAATTCGTCTGTTATGAGTAAGGAAATCACTTCCCGTTCGGAAGACTATAGTCAGTGGTATAATGATCTGATTATAAAAGCCGGTCTGGCCGATTACAGTGCTGTTCGCGGTTGTATGGTTATTAAACCCTATGGCTATGCGCTTTGGGAAAATATGCGGGATGTACTGGACCGGATGTTTAAAGAAACCGGACATGTCAATGCCTATTTCCCCATCTTTATTCCGAAAAGTTTATTTGAAGCGGAAGAAAAAAATGCTGAAGGATTTGCGAAGGAATGTGCGGTAGTAACGCATTACAGACTAAAAAATGATCCGGAAAATCCGGGAAAACTGATGGTGGATCCGGAAGCACGTCTGGAAGAGGAACTGGTGGTTCGGCCAACTTCAGAAGCCATTATTTGGAATACCTATAAAAACTGGATTCAATCGTACCGCGATCTTCCCATTTTGGTGAATCAATGGGCCAATGTGGTTCGGTGGGAAATGAGAACCCGTTTATTTCTAAGAACTGCTGAATTTTTATGGCAGGAAGGTCATACTGCCCATGCTACCCGTGAAGAAGCCATCGAAGAAACCCGTAAAATGCTGGAAGTATATGCCAACTTTGTTGAAGAGTATATGGCGATGCCGGTCATGAAAGGGGTTAAAACCGCCAATGAACGCTTTGCCGGTGCCGATGATACCTATTGCATCGAAGCACTCATGCAGGACGGAAAGGCACTACAGGCAGGAACGTCGCATTTTCTCGGACAGAACTTTGCCAGGGCATTTAATGTTACATTCAGTAATCGCGATAATCAGCAGGAGTTTGTCTGGGCTACGTCCTGGGGGGTTTCAACCCGGCTCATTGGTGCTTTGGTAATGGCACACAGCGACGACGACGGTTTGGTGCTTCCTCCAAAACTGGCCCCAATACAGGTGGTTATAGTACCCATTTATAAAGGGGAAGAAAGCAAAGGCCTGATTGATGAGAAAGCGCAGCATCTGATGCAGGAACTGAAGCAAAAAGGAATCCGGGTGAAATACGATGATGCCGATAATGCACGACCAGGCTGGAAATTTGCTGAATATGAAATGAAAGGCGTGCCTGTACGAATTGCGATCGGGGCACGGGATATAGAAAATGGGGTGGCAGAAGTGGCCCGAAGAGATACAAAGCAAAAACAAGTATTACCATTCGACGGGTTGACCGATTCAGTTTCTTCTTTGCTAAACGATATTCAACAGCAGATTTTCAACCGATCACTCAGTTACCGTGATGAGCATATCACCCGGGTCGACCAATGGGATGAATTTGTTTCGACGCTGGAAACAAAAGGCGGATTTATCAGTGCCCACTGGGACGGCACGCCGGAAACAGAAGAAAAAATAAAAAACCTGACAAAAGCAACCATTCGTTGTATACCATTGCAAAATGTTCAGGAAGCCGGAAAGTGCATTCTGACCGGAAATCCAAGTAATGAACGGGTACTCTTTGCCAGAGCTTATTAGTGAAAAATTATGTTGGGAATGAAGGGCGGTGATCGCCAGAATGTATTGTATAGTTTTCAGTGGGCAAGGTATGCGGCCTGGCTCTCCTTTCTGAATCTGAGTTTAGGATTGTTGCAATTGCTACTTGGAATCATCCGGGGTAACATTCCGGCACCGGGTGCTACAATCACTTTTTTAATTTCGGGAGGTATTACCTTCCTGATGAGTTTTCAGGTATATCGCTTTGCTCGTCTGGGAAAACGCGGTCTGGATTCAGGCGAAGAACTTGCAATGAATAATGCCCTGCGTCATCTTCGGGCCTATTTTAAAATTATGGGTATACTGTTTATAATCATCGCCGGATTATTAACCCTCCTGTCACTGATTACTCTTATTGCATTTACCTATGAATATTTCCATTAATAGCGAGTCGGTATTGTTGAAGCATCCTGCTGAAAATGAAAGCGAACTGCTGCACAGTACCGGACGTTGGGCCAGCTTTCTTGCCTGGATTTATCTGATAGCCGGATTCTTTCTTTTGGCTGCTATGGTATTGGTGATTTTTAATCTGGACTGGATCGCCCATAAATTATTACTGGCAGTGATGAAGGGTAAACGCGATACGGCGCTTCAATTTATTTTGGGTTCCGGAAAGTGGATATTTGCCGGAATTACGTCTATCTCAGCGGGTGTTTGCATGGCAAATGGAGTTTTGTTATACCGTTTTGCTTCAAAATCCAGATCAGAAAATGCCACCGGTTCATTGACTTTTTTATATCTCGGACAGTACCTGAAATTTACTGCAGTTTTATCGGTGATTTCTACCGTTCTCACCCTTTCCGCCTTGCTGTTTTACTTTTTTAGCTAGGATCGGATATTCCTTCAATTTCAGGTTATCTTTAACCAGTGAGGAAATGGGTTCTGATAATACTTTGTTTCAGCATGATTCCATGGCAGTCATTGCTGGCACAGAAACAAATTGATCAGGTGATTCCGGATGCAGAAAAAAGAAAAGTCGTCCGTGCCAGAAAACTGTATAACCAATTCGAGATTGCTCGTGGAGAACAAATTCTTAAAAACCTGGTACGGGAGCATAAGGAAATACCTTATTATCATGAAGCATTAGTACAAATGCAACGGCAGGTGTTACGTCTGCTTCCGGAAGCGACCGAGCAATACCGAAACTGGAATCATACCCAGGCGGAAAATCAGATGGATGAGAATGCCGACACAACCTATGCTATTCATCAAAGTATGGAGGCAAATCAAAAACCGCTTCGGAAAGATTCGGTGGAGTGGGATGGGTTTGATCCCGGAAAACGCAATGTGGACATCAAAAAAATAAAGCATGAAGAACCTCAGGAAGAAGAAATTCTGACCGATGCCGTGGTGACCATCGATAGCAGCTTACTGGAGGATGATACACCGGTTGAACAGAATCTGGCTCAAAGCCTGAACAAGGAAAAGGATCTGAAAAAGAAATTAAAAGCCCTGAATTCACTCAATGAAATTCCCATTGAATCCTACACCCGCGATTTGATTCAAAATTGCCGGTATGCCACATTAATGACTCCTTATGCCGACAGTGCATCCAAATACCTGAAGGAATACCTCATCGATACACTCCAGTGCGATTCAGCCATGAAACCGGACGTTCGTTCTTTGTATGAAGCCGCATGGGAAGCCTATCAGGATGAAGACTGGACGGTAGCCCTGCAGAAAGTCAATCAGGCCCTGGAATTGGATAAGGGGAGTTATGCCCTGAACCTATTATCAGGAGATATCTTTTTTCGTATGGGGCAGGATTCGCTGAGTATTCATGCCTATTCGCGCACCCTGGCATTGTTTCCGTTTAAAACCGAGCCTCCGGAACGACTCTCTACGCTGTATGAATCACGGGGACGATACCGCGAGGCGGCCAGCGATATCATTTCAGCCATTATGGTGTATCCGCAACAACATTTTTTTCAAAGTCTGAGCAGGATAGCAGTTAAATCGGGAAAAAAATTCTCGTTGCAATGGATTCCCCGTGAAGTGTATCCACTGGATCGCAGGGCGCAGTACTTTCCGGTTACTGCCAAAGAATCCTCCCCCTGGTGGTTTTATCAGCAATCGGAAGCCGAATTGACGTGTTGTACCGATTCGAACGGGATTATTCAGCCAAATGAAAAAACAACTGAGCGTTATCTGGAGGTATATGCCTGGAAACGAATGCTGGATTCCTGTTCCAGAGACTCCTTT
>CAYWKR010000240.1:0-4032 GCA_964458785.1 uncultured Bifidobacterium sp.
GATACATTAAATGCAATATTTGTTCAGGAACCACCACAAATTATTTTCTCCGGAATACAAAGTGTACCTGTTTCCTGTTTTGGCGATTCCACGGGAAGTATTTCTTTATTGGCTACCGGAGGCACCGGTACCTTAAGTTATGATATTCAGCCGGTCAATCTGCAAACTCTTCCGCCGTACACGCAACTTCCTGCCGGAAGCTATACCATAACCTGTACCGATGTTACAAATTGCAGTCAATCGGTTCTGGTACATGTTGATCAAAACAGTGCCTTGTTTTTCCCCGTATTAAATGTCATTCCATCGCCCTGTGCCGGCGACCGGAAAGGAAGTATACAATGCAGTGCCAGTGGCGGAATACCACCCTATGTGTATACTCTAAGTAACGGATCGCAAAACAACACCGGTACGTTTCAGGGATTAGCACCATCTACCTATACGGTACATATAAATGATGCGCTGGGTTGTACTTACGATACCGTTATTATTTTGAACGACCCGCCCCGTATACAAATTCTTCAGGGACTTAGTACGGGTGTACCCTGTGCCGACGTTGGTGAAGGAAGTCTGGAGTTTACTGCTATAGGAGGAACCGGCGTATTGACCTATTATCTGAATCCCGGAGTTTATATAAATCAAAGTGGTTTGTTTCAGCATTTAAGTGCTGGAAATTATACCCTTCATATTAAAGACTCTCTGGGTTGTACATTGGATTCGGTATTTCAGGTGGGCATAGAGGGAAATGCCATGGTATTGGATATTACAAAGCAGAACCTTTCCTGTACCGGAACCGGTTTTGAAGGTTGGGCTGAAGTAGCGATTAGTGGCGGTGAAGCTCCTTTTCAATTTGAATGGAATACAAATCCACCTCAATATACCCCACGCATCGAGCATCTGACGTTCGGATGGTATTGGGTAGAGGTGCAGGATGCAAATGGTTGCCGGAGCATGGATACCGTTTATATTGAACCCGGCCCTTGTTGTGAAGCGGTGTTTCTACCAAATGCATTCAGTCCGGATCAGGATGGATTAAACGATCGTTTTCATATTACCAGCAGTGCCGGAATGGAGTTGCTTCAGTTTGACGTATACAATCGTTGGGGAAACCGGGTTTGGGGAACCAGAAACTATCTGGAAGGCTGGGATGGCCGCTATAAAAACAAAGATGCCGCGGCTGATACCTATTTCTACATTCTCCGCTATCGCTGCCTTCACGATCATCAGGAATATGTTCGCAAAGGGGATATTCTGCTTCTTCGCTGATCTGATGATCCCGAATTCAATTCCTGTCCCATTCCATTTTCATTTCCTGATATAATCAGGCTAGGTTTCCACTTCTGATGAAGTAATCCAATTCCAGGCAACTCCATTGGGATGCATTGATAAGCCGATGCATTTGAAGAGTCCCCATTTTTTATATACAATGAAAGGAGGATATTGGATACTATCCATAAAAAAAGCCATCGTTTCCGATGGCCTTTCAACATAATTGTTTGGATTAATGCTGTACCAGTAAACGGGCCTGCACATTCCGTTTGCCGGCCTGCAATTTCAGGAAGTACATTCCATTAGCCCAGCTGGCGGTAGGTAATTGTACATCATGCATACCGGTCATTAATTGCGGATTCACTGAATACACTTTTTGTCCGAGTGAATTTATTACATCCAGACTCACATTCAGTTCTTCTTCCAGATTCAGGTGCAGAATACTTTCGTCTGACGCAGGATTAGGATACAGATTATAACTGAAGCCCATATCCATCACTTCGCCATTTTGCAAAGGACCTACACCGCATTTTGAAGCTACAAAACTGCGAACACCGGCTTCGGTTGTGATACCGGTACTGATTTTATACAATTGCTTGTTTTTACAAACCACAAAAACAGCAGGTACACCATAACTGGTGGTTCCGGGAGCCAAAAAGGCACCTACTACCGAACTGGTTGAAGTTTCATTGCAAATCGGATGTGTAGTTCCAGCAGCCCAGTTACCCTGTGTGGCACTGGTGGTTCCGTTCACATCAGCCAGTGTAGTACTGGGATCCACTTCATATAAAAATACCTGAGCATCTTTTACCGAAGTTCCGGTAGGACCATACTTATCATAATAGTTATCGAGAACATGGGTAGAGTGATACGACCAGCAAGGGCCGCACCAGGTAGCCGACAAATCCATAATCACGTGCTTACCGGCATTCAGCATGGTAAACAAATCATAGGAATTGTTGTTCAGATCCTTCATGGTGAAGGTGGTGGTGAGGGCTGTTCCATCAGCTTTCCATTGGGCATTACCAGCCCAGGCGCTCAACAGGAAAAGGGAAGAGTACAAGTTTTTTCATGTTTATTAATTTTTATTTTTTGTAATAATTATCCTAAAACCATTCTGGTTTCGGGAAGACGCTCCACAAATTAGTAAAGTTTGGACTGAAAGCAAGAAACTTTTACCGAAAATTTTATAAGGGGATATTGCCGTGTTTTTTCCGTGGGAGGTTTGACACTTTGTTTTTCAGCATATTGAACCCACGGATCAGCTTCAATCTGGCTTCTGATGGAATAATCACCTCATCAATAAATCCTCTGGCTGCGGCTCCATACGGATTGGCAAACTTTTCGGCATATTCAGCTACCCGTTCTTCCAGTTTGGCCTGGGGGTCTGTGGCCTGATCGATTTCTTTCCTGAAAATAATTTCAACCGCTCCCTTCGATCCCATCACTGCGATCTCGGCATTGGGAAAGGCAAAATTGAGGTCAGCCCCAATATGTTTTGAATTCATTACATCGTAGGCACCACCATAGGCTTTACGGGTAATCAGGGTTATTTTAGGAACGGTAGCTTCACTGAATGCATATAAAAGCTTGGCACCATTGGAAATAATGCCATGCCATTCCTGATCGGTGCCCGGTAAAAATCCGGGAACATCCACCAGCACCAATAAAGGAATATTGAAGGCATCACAAAACCGAACAAAACGGCCCCCCTTGCGGCTTGAATTAATATCGAGAACCCCGGCCAGGGCTGCCGGCTGGTTTGCAACAACCCCAATGCTTCGGCCGGCTATTCGGGCAAATCCCACCACCAGATTCTCTGCAAAATCTTTATGTACTTCCATAAAAGAATCCGGATCACATAATTCGGCAATCACATCTTTCATGTCATACGGCTGGTTTGCGTTTTCCGGAATCAGGCTGTTTAGCTTCACCCTGATTTCATCTCCCATTTCGTAGGGATATACCGGTGCGTCTTCTTCGCAGTTTTGAGGAATATAGGTAAGCAGTCGGCGAAGATGCTGTATACAATCCAGTTCGTTGACGCAAGCGAAATGAGTTACTCCGCTTTTGCTGGCATGGGTATGAGCCCCTCCCAGGTCTTCACTGCTGACTTCCTCGTGCGTAACCGTTTTTACCACATTCGGACCGGTAACAAACATATACGAGGTATGTTCCACCATAAGAATAAAGTCGGTAATAGCCGGCGAATACACGGCTCCTCCTGCACATGGCCCCATAATGGCCGATAATTGTGGTATCACCCCTGAAGCCCTGGTATTGCGATAGAAAATATCGGCATATCCACCTAATGAAACCACTCCTTCCTGAATGCGGGCACCACCACTATCGTTTAAGCCTATCACCGGAGCGCCGTTCTCCATAGCCAGATCCATAATCTTGCAAATTTTCTCTGCATGGGTTTCGCTCAGGCTTCCACCAAAAACAGTGAAGTCTTGTGAAAACACATACACCAGGCGACCATGAATAGTTCCATAGCCGGTTACCACCCCGTCTCCGGGATATAATTCCTGATCCATGCCAAAATCGGTACAGCGATGGGTGACCAGCATGCCGATTTCTTCAAACGAATGTTCATCTAACAGAATTTGCAAGCGTTCACGGGCACTGAGTTTTCCCTTTTTATGTTGTGCGGCAATTCGTTGCTCACCACCCCCTACCAGAGCCTGTGCCGTTTTTTGGGCCAATATATCCAATGGATTCATAAAACAAAGATAGAAGCAGTTCATCAAACAGTTCCGAATC
>CAYWKR010000241.1:0-3982 GCA_964458785.1 uncultured Bifidobacterium sp.
AATCTTCAATTCATGTTTTTCGGGATACAGATATTGCAACTGGTGGCGGCCATTGTCGAGCCCGATACCACTTTGTGATTCCCGGTCTATCTGATGCGGCACCTTCAGATTGAAGACATGCAGATAGAGGTGAGTTTCTGATACACTGATCTGGATATCAATCTGGGATGTTTCTTCAGGATTAACTCCATGCTTGAAGGCATTTTCTATGAATGGGATCAATATCAGCGGCGCTACGGTTTTATCTTCCACATTCCCATTCCACGAATAATTAACGATGGCGGTATCTCCCAGACGCATTTTCTGCAAATCGATATAGCTGTTGATATAATTCAGTTCTTTCTGGAGGGGAACAAACTGATCGGCAGTTTCACTAATGGCGTATCGCATCATCCCCGACAATTTCACGATGGCTGTTGGCGTGAGATCCGATTTGATAATGGCCAGCGAATAAATACTGTTCAGGGTATTAAAAAGAAAGTGTGGATTGATCTGTGCCTTCAGATACGATAATTCGGCCACCATTTTATCTTTTCTCATTTTCTTCAGATGATCACTCATCCCAAATGAAATAGAAGCAAAGACCGCACTTCCAAAAAGGAAAATGCTCCGGTTGATTTCGTAAAACCAATTGCCTTTGGCCGGTGGGTACGAAGGAATCTGGGCTACATTCTGAATGATCCAGACCGATGGAAGCACCGATACCATAATAAACGAGGCTGCCAGACAAATTCCGTATACCACATAATGCTTCCCCAAATAAAACCGGGGAAAGAAGTAAAGGTAATTCAGATAGAAAAACACCAAAACCAACAAGTAGGAAATGAATTCCTGAACAAAAAATGGATGAAAAATGTCCTTGGTATTCAATAATGAACCCGGCGAAAACAATAACGGGATGGAAAGAAACAGCAGACTTCCAATTCCGGTATAAATTAGATTACTTCGCAGTTGAAAACCCATTCCTCTCTGAAAACCTAAAGATAAGTTTTGCGGAAGCATTTTTTCAATTTGTAGCGCCCCTGCTTTTGTCATGGAATTGTCAGAAAGTAAATCCATCCGGTGTGTACTAAGTCATTAATTTTATCGTTCCACCCATAATAGTTCCGCGATTGCTTCTTCGTTTTTGCCTTTTTCTTCTGTTCTTTCTTCCGACCGGTTTTCACGGGAGATCCCAATCGTATGAATGGAACGGACGTATCTATAAAAAAATTGCGGTACAGCAGGCCGATATGCGTATCGACACCTTTGCTACCTTTCCGGGTACCCTGGAGATACCGGGTATCGATTCCTCCACGTTCCTCTTCGAACCGGGCACCTCCATACTTCATTGGAAAAAAAAACCCGTTACCGACAGCGTGCTGATTTCGTACCAACCCATACCCTTGAATACCTATACGAAGTACAGTCATAAATCCTTTTCCCTCCTGGATAGCCAATTGGTGAGTGTGCCTTATTATGCCCAGCAAAACGGGGGTGATAAAAATGCATTCTTGGATTTCGGGGCCATGGATTACAACGGGAGTTTTGGCCGCATGCTGAGTTTCGGAAATAATCAGGATCTGGTATTGAATTCGCAATTCAATTTACAAATGCAGGGCGATTTGGGCGACAGCATTCGTATCAGTGGCGCTATTACCGATAATACCATGCCATTTCAGCCGGAAGGAAATACGCAACAACTGCAGGAATTTGATAAGGTGTTCATCCAATTGGAAAGAAAATCATCGAAACTCATAGCCGGCGATTTTGAGCTGGTACGACCCAGAGGGTATTTTTTGAATTACACTAAAAAAGTACAGGGGGTAAGCTTATCGACGATTCAATCACGGCCTTCCATCGGACAACATAGCATTCGGGCTGCAGCGTCGCTGGCGAAAGGCAAATTTGTTCGTAACGCCATTCCCGGTGTGGAAGGCAATCAGGGGCCGTACAAACTGAGTGGTCCAAACGGCGAACAGTATTTTATTGTACTGGCCGGATCAGAGAAAATTTATATCGATGGTATACTGATGAAACGTGGCGAAGAGTTCGATTATACCATCGATTATAATACCGCTGAAATTGTTTTCATGCCTCGGCGTCTTATTACAAAAGATATGCGCATTATCGCCGAATACGAATTTTCAGATCGCAACTATATCAATTCCCTCTTTGTGTTCAGTGAAGAATGGCAGGTTAACAAACATTTTCAGGCTTATACATCTTTGTATTCAAATCAGGATGCAAAAAATCAACCGGTACAGCAAAGCATCGATTCATCCAGAAAAAATTTCCTTGCCAGTCTGGGCGACAGTATACAAAAGGCATTTTATCCCAGTGCCATCCGGGAGGATAGCTTTAGCAACAATAAAATTCTGTATCGTAAAACCGATACGCTGGTGAATTCGGTGTTGTATTCCGGCGTTTACATGTATTCAATGCAGAAAGACAGCACCCTGTACAATCTTTCATTCAGTTATGTCGGCGAAGGGATGGGGAATTACATACAATCGGTTTCAGAAGCCAATGGAAGGGTTTATGCCTGGGTAGCGCCTGTGAATGGCATCAGGCAGGGCAACTACGAACCGGTTTTGTTATTGGTAACACCCAAGCAACAATTGGTTTGGAATGCGGGCATAGTGTATCAGGCCGACAGTAACCGGCAACTTTCAGCCGAAGGAGCCATCAGCCGGTTCGACCCGAATTCCTATTCATCGATCGACAATGAAAAGCATGTGGGTTTAGCCTGCCAGCTTCATTATCAGGAAAAAAGAAACCTCTCGGAACGACATCAGATTTCATTACTCACGCAGGGACATTATGAATTCGCCGACGATCGCTTTCGTCCCGTGGAACGATTCAGAACACCGGAATTTAATCGCGACTGGAATCTGAATTTCAATGCCACTCCGGCCGACGAACATTTAGGTTCTGTTCAATTCCGTATCCAGAAAGAAAAACTGGGTTATGCTGAAGCCCTGCTAAGTACCTTTCTCCGAGGAAATGATTACCAGGGGTTTCGGTACAACGGCACGATGCAACTTCATCCACGATCCTATACCATTCAGGCACGATATGATGTAATGCAGCACCATTCATCCGACAGGGAAAGCCGCTTTGTCAGACCCGATCTTTTAGTGGAACGTATTTTCCCGAAATGGCATTCGTGGTGCATGGGTGGTCGCTTGCAGGCCGAATACAACCCGTTACGGAATAAGCTGGCCGATACCTTGCTATACGGTTCATTTGCATTCGAATCGGTGCAGGGATATCTACGCTCTGGTACTGAAACAAAAAACCCGTTTCAATTCAGTTATACTTATCGCAGGGATTATTTGCCCTGGAAAAAAGAGTTGCTTCGTTCCACCGAAACCGGATTATTTCAACTCAATGGTCAGATCCAAACGTTGAAAAATCAAACCATTCAGTTTACGGCTTCACACCGTACACTGCATGTATTGAACCAACAGGTCAGTACATTAAAACCGGAAGAAAACTCTACTGCCCGTATTGATTATCAACTAAGCTTACTTCAGAATCTGGTAGGAGCCACCTTTTGGTATGAAGGCGGACTGGGTCAGGAACAAAAAAGAGAATTCAGTTATGTGCAGGTTCCGGCCGGACAGGGACAATACGTTTGGCGCGATTATAACCATGATTCATTAAAACAACTGAATGAATTTGAACTGGCTATTTTCCCCGATGAAAAATTGTATATCAAAGTATTCACTCCCACCAATCAGTATGTTAAAGCGAAATATGCCCAATACAATCATAGCCTTTTTATAAACCCATCGGTTCTTATAAAGGATAAGAAAAATTTTATTCAACAGTTCTTAGGGGCGCTGTATTTTCAGTCGGCATTACAAATACAAAATCGTTCGCTTAGTTTACCTGGTTTCGAACAATACAATCCATTCCGGATAAAAAGCGACAGTAATTTATTATTCAGTAACCTGAACCTGACCAATACCCTGTCGCTGAACCGGTTTCATCCCAA
>CAYWKR010000242.1:0-3971 GCA_964458785.1 uncultured Bifidobacterium sp.
CATAAGAGTCTGGCCGACTGGTCGACAGTAACCTTAGCAGATACTAATGGGGCCCATGAATGTTTTAATCGCGATAAAGGATGGTTTCAGGGCGCGCTGAATGATTTACCCCGGGCATCGGTGTTTGATTTTGGATGGGGTACGTACGATATGGCCTCGCATAATTTGTATGGTGATTCGCTTTTCATTATCAAAGCCAATAATATTTTCTATAAAGTGGCTATTGATTCGTTACAATCGCTGGCAGCTACCTATTATTTCCGTGTAGAAGATCTGAGTACACCTGGAACAACATTCACCGATACGGTGATGAAAGGAACACAGTATGCCAATCGGAATTTTGCCTATTATAATTTGGCTACGGCTGCCGATACCAACCGGGAGCCTGCCAATACCGACTGGGATCTGGTATTCAACCGCTACAACAGTCTGGTCGATATGGGTGGTGGTCCCGTACCGTATTCGGTAATTGGCGCATTGAGTAACAAAGGGGTGAAAGTTTCCAAAGCCGCCGCCACCCATGTGGATACCGCATTTAAGTATTACGGAACGTATGTAATGCCATGGCCAAACGATAGTTTAAGTATATCCGGTGTTGGATACGAATGGAAAAGTTATACTCCACCAATGGGTCCGTGGGTGGTACCCGATTCGATTTCTTATTTTGTGAACGATAAATCGGGCAATTTGTATCAGTTGCAGTTTACCGGTTATTCCGGAAGTGGAAGCGGAAAGATTTATTTACGCAAACGTATGGTAGTTCCTACTGCGGTGAACGATATCCATTCGGTAATCTCTTCGTATGAATTCTTTCCCAATCCGGCACGTGATGTAGTGTACTTTACCGTACAAAGCAAAGAAAATAAATCGGGTACGATGCGTTTATACAATAGTTTCGGACAATGCCTGTATACAACTTCGCTCTCGTTGAATCAGGGACAGAATAGTTATAGCATTCCGGTACAAGGATTAAACAGTGGTTTGTATTTTGTTCAACTAGAAGGAGAGGGCATGAATATACAGCATACCCTTTCGGTACTTAAATAAGCACATTGAAGAAACACTACTATATTCTTCTTTTATTGGTGGCTTCCCGCGTGGGAGCCACCAATTTGGTTTTACGGATCTCCGATAAAAACAGTTTGGAAAATTTGCAGGCTGTATCGGTTGAAGTTCGTACCGAAGAAAAAGTATGGTTTCGCGGTCTGAGTGATTCGCATGGAGAATGCCTGATCGATGTACCAACGGGTCTTGTTTACATCGAATGTCGTTCGGCAGCATACGAGCCATTGTTCGATACCCTGAAGGACGTTTCTGCTGGAAAAAAAATCCGTTTGTGGATGGAGCCCAGAAACAAACAGATGCCTGATCTGGTGGTAACCGGACAAAGTACACCGGTATTGGCCCGTCAATCGGTGTATAAGGTGCAAACGCTTCAAAGCAGCGATATACGGCAGCGTGCTGCACAGAATATGAGCGAGGTACTGAATTACGAAATGAATTATTTTGTGAGTAACGATAATGTATTGGGTAGCTCGGTGAATTTAGGTGGAATAGGTGGGCAGAATATTAAAGTGCTGGTGAATGGCATACCGGTTATGGGACGGGAAAACGGAAATATTGATCTGGGCCAGATGAATATGGGAAATGTAAAACGGGTGGAGATGATACAGGGCCCTATGAGTGTTATTTACGGAAGTAATGCCCTGGGGGGTGTTATTAACCTGATTACCAATACCGCTTCCGATCCGTTTCAGTTAGGGTTACGCACGTACCTCGAAAGTATTGGTAAAGTAAATTTTATGGCCCATTCAGGCATTCGCAAAGGAGCTCATCAACTGCAGCTTTCTATGGCAAGAAATTTCTTTTATGGATGGACACCTCCGGATTCTGTAGATCGCTACCAGCTTTGGAAACCTAAAGTTCAATATCTCGGCGACCTCAATTATACCTATACGCAAATGAAGGGAAGCATTCAGTATTATGGATCGTTGCTGAACGAAAAAATTACCAATAAAGGCGAACCCATTATTAACCCCTACGAAGGGTATGCCTTCGATGAATATTACCGGACCCGTCGTTATATGAATGCCCTGACCCTGAATCGCAGTTTTCATTCGAACCGCGATCAGCTTTCTTTTACAAACAGTTACCAGTTGTATCACCGGATTAAAAACCGCTTGAAAAAAGATCTGGTGACCCTGAATGAAATTCCTACCCAAAGTATCGGCGATCAGGATACGACCCGTTTTATTGATTTTAATTCAAGGGGAACGTATAGTAGTCAGCGATTTCAGCCACTGACCTTTACAGCAGGGTACGAATATTCATTCGAAAAAGGAAGAAGCTATAAGCTGGAAAATGAAGAACAGGATCAACAGGAACTGGGACTTTTTGCTTCAGCCTTATATCAGAAAAATAAATGGTCTGTTCAGCCTTCCGCCCGCTACACCTATAATAATCGATATGCTTCGGCAGTGAGTCCGGCTTTACACCTGAAGTACGACTGGAATACCGATACCCGTATTCGTTTTTCGTATGCCCGGGGTTTTCGGGCACCTACACTGAAAGAATTATATCTCCAGTTCATCGATCAAAACCACACCATTATTGGTAACGAAAACCTGAAACCGGAAACCGGTGATCATCTGGAACTGAATGCAGAACACCGCCATGTAATAAAAAACCTTCCCTTCGATTTCAATCTGGTTTGTTCGCATAACCGTATTCAGAATCTCATTACCCTGGCCGTTTTCAATAACCATGGTGTGCTCAGGCAATATGCCAACATCCGGGAATATAAAAACTGGCTGACCTCGGCCAACATCCGCTATGTTCAAAAAAATGGGTCGCTGATCATTGGCGGAGGATTTACCTATGTGGAACCATCGGATATTAATCCTTCCTACCTTTTGGCCGAAGCTATGGTGAATATTTCACGACGGTTTAAAAAACTGGGAACCACGTTTACTATCAATTATAAATTTAATGGCCGGCAACCGGTTATTACCATCGATCAGCAGTTCCTGTATACCGAACCCATGCATATTGCCAATTGCAGTATACAACGTGTATTTCTGCATCAGAAACTACAGGTACAGGCCGGGTTGAAAAACCTGTTTAATTTTCAGCAGGTCAATCTGAACGGGAATCTCGATACGCAGAACAATGCCCATTCCAATTCCGGAACCATGCAGGTATTTCCGGCCAGAAGCATTTTTCTTGATCTTTCTTATTCGCTGTAAATCAATAAGATAGGGCTTTTATGCCCCTGTTTGACCCTTAGCATGCCGTGCTTTGGCACAATGTTTGTCTGACTCACCACCTAAAGTTGAAACGATGAGCCAGGGAAACAGCGAAATATTATTTAATAAGCGAAATATCAAATCACCACTGAAACAATCGCCCAGCACCGCCAGAGGCATTTTATATATTATTGAAGGTCATGGTCGCAAGGGGCCATGGTGTAATGGAAACGAACTGATGAATTTGTATACCCGTAAAGTGCAAAAAGCCGGTCAGCAGATTCAAAAGAAAATTCAACAAGAGGAACTCCGGCCCTTTGAATTTGTAGTGAACCGGAACTGATTGATCAACAGGTGCCATAAATTTTTTTAACCAAAAATTTGTTCAACTGGGAATTGCCATTATCTTTAACCCATAAACCGCTCATTCTCTGATTAGAATTTGACTCCACGAAACACGTCACGTGTTTGTAAAAAATTAAAATAATATGCTTTGCAGGCCAACGCTTCTAAACTGAAACGGGTCTTGCAGAGTGGAGTAAAACAGAGAACCGCCTATAGCAGAAACTTCTACCTGAATTGTATTTATTGTTCACTCGGTAAAACGGAAGTTTATGTCTATTTACAAAACCAGCAGCGAAGAGCAATTATTTGAGCTCATTCGTAAAAACGATCAACAGGCGATTGCAGAGATACTGCAACGGAACAAAAACAAAATTTTTACAT
>CAYWKR010000243.1:0-3952 GCA_964458785.1 uncultured Bifidobacterium sp.
GGTACACCATTCAGAATGCCCGGGTGCAACGCTTCTCCTTACCACCGCTTGCAGATTTTGAAGTGGTAGGTGGTCCGATGCAAAGTCAAAGTACCTCTTATGTAAATGGCGAACGAAGTACTTCTATCGAACTCACTTATATCTTCCGTGCGAAACGAAAAGGAACGTTAACCATTCCGGGCGGTATTGCTGTGATGGAAGGGAAATCGTACCGATCGAATGATGTACAAATTGAAGTGGTAGAGGGCAGTGTGGCCCAGCAGCAGTCGCAGGGCAACCGGGGTCGTAGTCCGTTCGACGATCCTTTTTTCGACGATCCTTTCGGAGGTAGCGATCCTTTTGCAGCCATGCAGCAGCAACATCAGCAAATGATGAATCAGCTGCGGCAGATGCAACAGGCCTTTGGCGCTGTACCGCCTTCCTCACGCAATATGCAACCGGCTCCACGCATGGAAGCAGTGGGTAAGGAAGATATTGATAAAAATATTTTCATCCGGGTGGAAGTAGATAAAAAACAGGTTGCTTTGGGCGAACAGGTTACCGCGGTATATAAATTATACAGCCGCTTACCGATGCAGGTTAACCTCACCAAACTGCCTTCGCTGATAGGCTTCTGGAGTCAGGATTTTAAAATTTCACAACCCCCTAAACCTACCCGTGAAGTATTGGATGGAAAAGAATATCAGGTTTTTGTTTTAAAGAAATCGGCACTTTTTCCCACCCAAACCGGTACCCTGCAACTGGATCCTGCCGAGGCCGAAGGTGCAGTGAAGGTATTAAGCACACGGAAAGTAAAACAGCATAATCCATTCGACGACTTTTTTGGAGGCTCACTGGCCGATGCATTTGTATCTGCCTATGGGTACGAAGATGTTCCTGTAAAACTGAAAAGTTTGCCGGTGCCTATCCAGGTTTCGGCCTTGCCGGAAAAAGATAAACCCGCTTCGTTTAAGGGAGCAGTAGGCAATTATACCCTCGAGTGTAATATCGATAAAACCGAACTCACTACCGATGAGAGTGCCGTGCTGACCCTTCGGGTGAGTGGAACCGGAAACCTGAAACTGATAGAAGAACCCAGTTTCCAGTTCCCGGACGATCTGGATCATTTCGATCCGCAGGTCTTCGATACGATTAACAATAATCATAACATCATTGCCGGTTATAAAAGTTTTACCTATACCCTGAGTCCGAAAGTGCCGGGTATCTTCACTATACCGGCTACTGAATTCAGCTATTTCGATCCCGGTTCCAATTCATATAAAACACTCAGTACTCCTTCGTATACCCTGCATGTAAAACCGGGTAAGAGTACAGCCGGTATCAGAACTGTTCTTCCACGCGATATTCATGATATAGATTCTCATTCCGGCGATGTGGATGTATGTCATTCATTCAATCTTCCGGCCTCGCCCTGGTATTGGAGTGGGTTTGCCATACCGGCATGTGCCTATATCTTTTTACTGGCCTTCCGTAAACGCGAAGAGAAACTGCAACAGAATACCATCCTCTTCAGAAATAAAAGAGCCAATAAAGTGGCCCTGCGGCGCTTATCCCTGGCAGAAAAATTTCTGCAGCAGCAGGCACAAAATTCTTTTTACGAAGAAACGTCGAAGGCTGTCTGGTTATACCTCAGCGATAAACTGGCTATTCCGCTCTCTGCGTTATCGAAGGAGATGGCAGCCGATAAACTCCGTATGAAACAAATTCCGGAACATACCCTGTCTGAAGTGTTCCGTATTACTGATGAATGTGAACTGGCTTTATATTCTCCTGAAAGCGGCAGTTTGAAAATGAAGCAAACGTATGGCGATACCCTGCGCCTGATTGGTAAACTGGAAGAACATCTCTCCTGATTATGAAACGTTTTTTACTTTCTCTGCTTCTGTTATTACCAGTCATGTTTGCACAGGCTGGAAATAATATCATGTACGATAAGGCCAATCAGTTGTACCGGAACCGGAATTACGACAGTGCCTGCAAAATGTATCAGCAGATGATCAACGATGGATATTCGTCGGCAGCTTTATTTTACAATGCCGGAAATGCCTACTATCGTACCAATAAAGTAGGTATGGCGGTATGGTGTTACGAAAAGGCATTACTACTGAAACCCTCGTACAAGAGTGCGGCTGATAATCTGGCCCTGGCCCGTAAACGAATCAAGGAACCCATAGAGCCGGTAGCCGATATTTTTTTTATTCGCTGGTGGCGCTCAGTGTATTCATTGTTTACAGTAAATCAGTGGGCACTGTTTTCCTTAATTCTGTTTCTGGCCGGACTGGCTGTATCGGCCTCCGAATTACTGCAATTTCGTTTACGTTTTCCCCGCGTGTTGAAACGAGGGGTATTTACTGCCTCATTACTCTGTCTGACCTTCATGGCCATTGCTTCATATAACGATGCCTTTCATTTTCGCGCCGTGGTGGTTGAATCCGATGCCCTGATTAAACTGGAAGGTCGTAAAGAAGCATTTTATATTCACGAAGGCATTGTAGTACGTGTACTGGAGAAAAATAAAACTCAGGTCCTGGTTCGCCTTCCTGATGGCCGGGAGGGAAAAATGAACCGCAGTGAATTACTGAAACTGTAAAAGCTACTAAGCATCCCACCGGATGATACGCGATTGTGTAGCAGTAATCTCAATCGAAACCCGGATCACTTGTTCGGGTAATAACGCTTCGGCCTGTTCGGGCCACTCAATGAATGTAATCGCATCCTTTTCCAATAGTAAATCATCGATACCAGCCTCAAAGGCATCGCCACTGTTTTTAAGCCGGTACCAATCCATGTGATATAGCTTATTTCCATCGGGGAGGAGGTATTCATTCACCAGAGAAAAAGTAGGACTGCTCACAGCATCCCGTACCCCCATCCGTTTACAGATACTGCTGATTAAGGTAGTTTTTCCGCAACCCATTCCGGCATAAAACGCCATACAGGATCCTTTTTTCAGCAAGGGAATCAAGCGGTCGGCCACTGTCACAATCTCTGAAAATTCGTATTCCAATTCCACGATCAAATATAGCTGAAATGAAGCTCGATGGCGGGTGTATCTTTGCAAAATGGAGAAACAGGTGGATATACAAGTGGGTGGCATGACCTGTGGAAACTGCGCACTGGCGGTAACCAATGCATTGAAAAAGTTAGGGGCCGAATCGGCTGTGGCCAATGCCGCCACAGGTGAAGTGAGCTTTACCATTGTGAACGAAAAAAATGAAACCGAATATTACCAGGAGATCAAGGCTTTAGGATATTCAGTTTCAGAAAAGAAACACAACGTGGAGGAAAATAGTCCGGTGGTACATGAACATTACCGTGTCCGTAATTTATTTTATATCAGTCTGGCATTGTGGGTTCCGTTGATGTTGCATATGTTTCTTCCCTTTCCCATTCTGCATCAGCCTTTGACCCAACTGGTACTATGTACCCCCGTATACCTGATTTGTATTTATTATTTCGGAAGCAGTGCCTGGCGGTCTATCCGTAACCGCATTCCCAACATGGATGTTCTGGTATTCGCCGGGGCCAGTGCGGCTTATTTCTATAGTTTACTGGGATGGTATCTCTATCCGGACCAGGTGATGAATTATCTTTTTTTTGAAACCACGTCGTCTATCGTTACCCTGGTTTTATTCGGGAATTTTCTCGAAGCCTATACGGTTAGTTCTACAGCCGGAGCCATACAGGAACTGATGAAATTTCAGAAGACCACAGCACGCCTGGTGATGCGGGATAGTTTGGGAAAGGAGAGCATTCAGGAAATCGACAATAGTTTTTTGCGGGTGGGAGATGAAGTGCAGATAAATGAAGGCGATAAAGTTCCAATGGATGCCATTGTGATTCATGGGGAAGCTTTTGCCGATGAAAGTATGATGAGCGGTGAAAGTATTCAGGTAAAAAAAACAATGAATGAGTCCCTGGTAGGTGGTTCGCTTTTGGTGGAAGGACATGT
>CAYWKR010000244.1:0-3894 GCA_964458785.1 uncultured Bifidobacterium sp.
GGGAATGGAAACAGCAATCGGAGGAAAATGAGTACCGGCAACAACTGGAACGTCAGGAACAACGTCAGCGTGATATGGAACAGGCTGAACGCAACCGTAATGAAGCCATACGGAATCGGGAGCAAATGGAAAATTCACGCAATGAAGAACGGCGGATGGAACGAATGAACAGGGAACGGATGATGGAGGAACGAAATGAAAGAAGGAACAGCGAACGAATGAACCGTACAGAAAACAATTCATACCAGCAACAGGAACGCCCCCGGATGGAAGCTCCCCGTCAGGAACAACGGGCAACACCTAACCGATCCATTCAGGAAAATCGTCAGGACGGATTTAGAAGAAGATAATTATTCACTGCTAAAGGTCATCACACAACCCTGTGATGGCCTTTTTTTATACCGATTTTTATGAACAAACAATTACTACTTGTTGCATACCTTGTTGTATGTAGTTTGCGAACCTTTGCACAGGATGAATCAGATGCCATACGCATGGGGAATCAGGATGGATTTGGCACTGCCAGAGGTATGGCTTTGGGAATGGCTGCAGGCAGTATGGGTGCCGATTTCAGCGGAGTGAGTGTGAACCCGGCTGGATTAGGACTTTACCGGAATAGTGAGTTCGTGTTCACACCCACCATACAAACACGCTCCTCTGAAGGTGATTATTTAGGATCAAACCGCTCGGCTATGAGTCTTAAATTCAACTTCAGTAATCTGGGGCTGATCGTTACCCAAAACCTGAAAGAACGAAAGCAAAAGAGCTATGGATGGCGGTATTTCAATTATGCACTTGGAATGAACCGATTACAGAGTTTCAGGAATAAAACGGTATACTCTGGAGTCAACAGGAAGAACTCACTGACCGATGCCTTTGCCGATGAATTCAACCAGATGGGTGGATTAAATTCAAACAGTATTGCACAGGTAAGTTATGCATCGTTTGCAGCGTACCAAACCTGGTTGCTGGATTTAGGTCAGGGCCCGGATTCCAATCTGGTAGTGAGTTATGTACCGGTGGGTGATGGAATTGAACAAACAAAAACGGTGATTGAAAAAGGAGGCATTTCAGAATATGTAGTAGCGGCCGGAGGGAATTATAAGGATCGTCTGTATCTGGGTCTCACTTTGGGCATTCCGGTACTTAGGTATAACCGCAATACACAATTTAATGAAGAAGATATTTCAGGCAATAACGATAATGATTTTCGATATATGCATTTCACTGAATCATTGAAGACGGAAGGAACGGGTGTGAACTTAAAATTAGGGATGATCTATAAATTTCATCCACTATTCCGGGCCGGAATCAGCATTCAAACCCCTACCCATTACGAACTGAATGATTTATCGGAAATCAGCATGGAAACTCATACCGATAGTTTGTTGATTCGTATGGATCCGCAAAACAGTCCGGTGAGTTCTTACCAGCAGGATTCGGCTCTGGTTTTCAATTATAGTTTCAATTCACCATACAAAGCCACGGGTAGTTTTTGTTTCCTGTTTAATCAGTATGGATTGATTACTATGGATTTGGATTTCATCAATTACCGATCTATGCGATACGGCTATACTCTGGATTACGAAACCGAAGAGAATAAAATCAACGAAGTATTGAAATCGACCTTTCAACCTGCATTCAATTTTCGTTGTGGTGCCGAAGCCCGCTTAGGCAAAATCAGTTTGCGGGGTGGATTTCAGGCTAATGGTAATCCGTATACCAACACTGCATCAGGAAGCAGCAAAACCTGGAGTGGAGGATTAGGATTTCGTGAACGATTTTGGTATACCGATGTAGCTGTTTCGTATGGCAAAAGAACTTCAGGCGAATGGCCTTATATACTGATGCATCATCAGGATGAAGTTTCATTGGCAACCATCAATACAACATTAACCCGCTTTGTGATGACATTGGGTGTCCGCTTTTAACGTGCACCGTCGTACCTTCGCTGAAACTGCAAGCCAGCTATCGCTCTGATTCAGAGAGGAAAGTCCGGGCAGTACAGAGCAACGTACCACCTAACAGATGGTTCCGTTTTGGCGGAAAGACAGTGCCACAGAAAATAACCGTCGGCTTTACGGCAGACAAGGGTGAAAATGTGAGGTAAGAGCTCACAGGAATTGCAGTAATGTAATCTCCGGGTAAACCTTACGTACTGAAATGCCAAATAAGTGAACGCCTGAGGGCTGCTCGTCCGATGTTCACGGGTAGGCAGATACAATTGAATAGCAATATTCAATGCAGATAAATGATAGCATTCGGTATTCCGAATACAGAACCCGGCTTACAGGCTTGCAGTTTTTTTTCTGAACTTAAATTTAAAAATTTGGATTTATAATTTGAACTTCTATATTTGCACTCTCTTAAAGGGAGCATAGCTCAGCTGGTTCAGAGCATCTGCCTTACAAGCAGAGGGTCCGCGGTTCGAATCCGTGTGCGCCCACACTTTTATAATCCCAACTTTTGTTGGGATTTTTTATTTTATGGAATTTTATTGCTACATACTTTACTCCAACTCAATCCGTAAATATTATGTCGGCTATACAGCTGATGATTTACAAAATAGATTGCAAAAACACAATTCAAACCACAAAGGGTTTACAGGAAAAATCGGGGATTGGAGATTAGTGTATCACGAAGTGTTCGTAAATAAAACCGATGCTTTGAAAAGAGAAAAATTTATTAAAAAACAGAAATCTAGAAGTTTTATCGAAAAACTGATAGCTGGTTCAGAGCATCCCGATTTATAATCGGGAGGGTCCGCGGTTCGAATCCGTTCCGAAGAAATCGGAATAAATTGATGCGCCCACACTTTTATAATCCCAACTTTTGTTG
The DNA here is from genome assembly GCA_964458785.1 of uncultured Bifidobacterium sp. Lineage (GTDB taxonomy): Bacteria > Bacteroidota > Bacteroidia > Chitinophagales > Chitinophagaceae > OLB11. The sequence goes on from CAYWKR010000244.1 coordinate 2,839, forward strand.
GGATTTTTTATTTTATGGAATTTTATTGCTACATACTTTACTCCAACTCAATCCGTAAATATTATGTCGGCTATACAGCTGATGATTTACAAAATAGATTGCAAAAACACAATTCAAACCACAAAGGGTTTACAGGAAAAATCGGGGATTGGAGATTAGTGTATCACGAAGTGTTCGTAAATAAAACCGATGCTTTGAAAAGAGAAAAATTTATTAAAAAACAGAAATCTAGAAGTTTTATCGAAAAACTGATAGCTGGTTCAGCGCATCCTGATTTATAATCGGGAGGGTCCGCGTTCCGAAGAAATCGGAATAAATTGATGCGCCCACCAACAAACACTAAGGTTTCAGTTTTCTACTAAAAACTTTTTTTGTTAATGTAACCGTTTAGTATAACTAACACTCTCGGTTTCCTTTCAATAGAATTCAGATACTTCCAATTGTTTCTCAGCAGCACCTTGCACAGCGAACACTGCGTAGTTAAAACTTAGAGAATAAATAGGTAACTATTTCCTTTACGCAGCATTCTTTTCAAGAGGCACTGCGGAGAAAGAACACCTATTTTACAAGAAAAATAGTTCGCCTATTGTTTTTTAATTTTATTTACTTACCTTTATACCCTATTAAGTCGATAGAGTATATAATATTAATATGCAAAAGGATAAAAATATAATCAGTATCCTAAAAGGAGTAACCTGGAGAATTGTTGGTACAATAGACACAATAACTCTATCTTATATATTTACAGGGAGTATTGGTAATTCTTTAAAAATTGGTATTTCTGAAGTATTTACAAAAATATTTTTATTCTACCTGCATGAAAGAGCTTGGTTTAAAATTGACTGGGGCATTATACCTAATGAAAATATACCTAATAACAGCAATGAAGAAGAAAGAAAAGAAACACATGTTCGAAGTTTAATTAAAGGAATTAGCTGGAGAATAGTAGGGACAATGGACACCATAATTTTAGCCGCACTTTGGACAGGAGATTATTCAAAAGCGTTAAAAATTGGCTTTACAGAAGTAATTACCAAAGTCATTTTATTTTACTTC
>CAYWKR010000245.1:0-3888 GCA_964458785.1 uncultured Bifidobacterium sp.
ATTTCCATGAAGTAGAAGTTCCGGTGTTTATCTACCAGAAATTCAATGGTACCCACCCCTTCATAACTGATTGAGTTCGCTGCTTTTATCGCGGCCTCGCCCATTTTTTTTCGCAGATCCGGGGTCATAAAGGGCGACGGACTTTCTTCTACCAGTTTCTGATGACGACGTTGAATAGAGCAATCGCGTTCACTCAGATGACAGGCTTTTCCGTACTGGTCGCCGGCAATTTGAATTTCGATATGACGGGGTTCTTCTACAAATTTCTCCAGATATACGCCGTCATTTTTAAACGAAACGGCCGCTTCAGCTTTAGCAGTTTCATAAGCCTTTTCCATTTCCGATTCTTTCCAAACAAGGCGCATACCCTTTCCACCACCACCGGCAGTGGCTTTTAAAATCACCGGGTAGCCAATTTTCTTTGCCTGTTTTTTGGCTTCGGCCACCGATTCAATCAAGCCTTCTGATCCGGGAATACAGGGTACACCCGCCCGTATCATAGTTTCTTTCGCCGTAATCTTATCCCCCATGGCATTAATCATTTCAGGGGTGGGCCCAATAAACTTGATCTTATGTTGCCCGCAGATCTCGGCAAATTTTGCATTCTCAGCCAGAAAGCCATAACCGGGATGAATCGCGTCGGCATTGGTGATTTCGGCTGCCGCCATTATATGCGGTATATTCAGGTACGATTCGGCCCCAGCCGGTTTACCAATACAAACAGCTTCATCGGCAAAGCGAACATGCAAACTGTCTTTATCGGCGGTAGAATAAACGGCCACGGTAGGAATTCCCATTTCGCGGCAGGTACGTATAATACGCAAGGCAATTTCTCCTCGGTTGGCAATCAGAATTTTTTTAAACACGGGGTAGATTTTTAGTGTAAAATGGGGTTTCAGCGAAACAGAATAAGTCCGTTATGCCGGTTGCACCAGGAAGAGAGGTTGATCGTATTCCACCGGAGAGGAATCATCGACCAGCACCTTCACAATACGGCCATTCATTTCCGATTCAATTTCGTTGAACAGCTTCATGGCTTCCACGATACACAGTACTTGTCCGACTTTTATTTCGTCACCTACATTTACAAATACAGGTTTACCCGGACCACTGGAACGGTAAAAGGTACCAATCATGGGCGACTTAATAGTAATCACATTGTCGGAAGCCGCTTCGGGAGCCGGAGCCGGACTGGCGCTGGGGGCTGCTGCCGGAGTGGCTGCCGGGGTAGCTACAGGAGCCGGAGCCGCTACCGGGGCCACATGCACCGGAGCCGAAACCATTACAGGGGCCGAAGTGCCCTGACGGATGGTAATTTTAAAATCACCCCGTTTCAGTTTCAGTTCACTTACATTCGACTGGTTCACGGCATGAATCAATTCATTGATTTCGGCAATGTTGAATACCGGGGCAGGTCCCGAAGCCGGACTTTTCGCTGGCACCGTTTTAGCGGCCGCCACCGGAGCTTTTTTTGCTACAGCCTTCTTGGGGGCCGCTTTTTTAATTTTAGCCATCTGAATATTTTTTAGCGTTTAATAAAACGAAACATTAGTTCTTAACCCGTTCAACGTACTCACCGGTTTTGGTGCTGATACGAATCATTTCTCCTTCATTCACAAAGAGAGGAACGTTTACGGTAGCACCGGTTTCAATAGTGGCCGGTTTCAGGGTGCGGGTCGCTGTATCGCCCTTCATTCCCGGTTCGCTGTAGGTAACCAGCACATCAATTTTTTCAGGTAATTCTACACCGATCGGTAAATCGGTTTCACCATTCAGCATCACACTTACCTCCTGTCCTTCTTTCAGAAACTGGGGTGCATTCACCAGATTCCCGGGAACCACGATTTGTTCGAAAGTTTCATTATCCATGAAGTTGTATCCGGTTTCGTCCATATACAGGTATTGATAGGGCTTACGTTCTACCCGTACCGGGAAAATAGTTTCACCACTGTTCCAGGTTTGTTCAATGGTGCGGTTATTATCCACTCCCTTCAGTTTTGCCCAAACCTTGGCAGCCGCACGGGCTGTTTTATTTTGTCCGAATTCCACCACCGAGTATAAACTTCCATCGAGTTTAATAATAAGACCGGTGCGCATGTCTGCTGTTGTTGCCATTAAAAGAAATTAATTTTAGTTTAAAGTGAGAGCAAATATATACACTTCATACTGATATTTCTTATACCCTGCGGCCGAAAATAGCCATACCGTTTTGCCGCTTTTCCGGAATTCCAAGGCCTTTCATGTACTTTTGCGCCGCATGAAAAAACCGATTGCCGGAATGGACTTTGTTCAGGGGGAAATGATACTGGCCGATAAGCCCTATGGGTGGACTTCCTTTGCCGTGGTTTCGCAATGGAAAAAATGGACCAAAGCCAAAACCGGTCATGCCGGAACACTCGACCCACTGGCCAGCGGACTGATGATATTATGTACCGGATCATGGACAAAAAAGCTGGGAACCCTCTTGGGTTTACCCAAGGAGTATACTGGTATCATCCGTTTGGGTGCGGTTACACCCACCTACGATCTGGAAAGTGTACCGGAACCCTGCGGCCCGTGGCAGCATCTCACCCAGGCTGATATTCAGCAGGCAGTAAAAACCCTGACCGGCGACATCATACAATATCCTCCGGCCCATTCGGCCGTAAAACAAGATGGAAAACCCTTGTATGAACTGGCCAGAAAGGGCCATGTGGTGGAATTAAAACCCCGGCAGGCTACTGTGTCTGTTTTTGAAACCGACCTGAGTGAACTTCCTGAAATCAGGTTTCGGATTCAATGCAGCAGTGGAACCTATATCCGGTCTCTGGCCAACGACCTGGGAAAAATACTGGGTTGTGGTGCCTATCTGCAATCCTTGCGAAGAACGTCCATTGGCGATTACCGGATCGAAGATGCGTTTACACTGGAAGAAGGCAAACGCTTTTTCGGGTCTGCTATGAATGCCCGTATTATTGTACCCAAAGCCATAGCGTATTGAATCTGGAATAAACATGAATAACGAACACACGTCATCGGGTTTGGCACGCAGGGTGAGTCAGGCCCTATCGCTTCTTCTGCATCCGGTATTTGTACCCTTACTGGTGGTAGGCTTGCTAAAGGTATTTTGTACCGACGTATTTGCAGGAATACCTCCGGCAACACAGAAATGGTGGTTGTATATTATTGGCTATACCACGATTCTCTTTCCGCTATTGGTTGTTTTCTTACTCTGGCGCCTGAAGTTTATCGAAAGTATGCAGATGCATGGCTTGAAGGAGCGCTACGGTCCGCTGATTGCATCCATGTTATTTTATTTCTGGATATTCTGGCTTTTTCATAAACAGTTTGCTGCTCCGGAATGGGTGCAGATTTTTTTGTTTTCGGTTTTTATAAATACGGTGGCTGTTTTCATGGCTTCTATTTTTTTTAAAATCAGTATGCATGCATCTGCCTGGGGTGCTGTATTGGGTTATGCGGTACTTTTACTGCTTCGGGGTATTCCGGGATCCCTGTTCTTTTTTCTGCTGGTATTATTGTTGGCTGCATTAGCCGGTACAGCCCGTCTCGTTTTGCAGGCTCATACCCACCGGGAATTGTATAGTGGGTATATATGTGGACTGCTGATGCAATGGTTAAGTGCCTGTATTATTCACTATTCATTTTTTTAGCACATGATGAATCCGAAACCCCGCATTGAAACCTGTTTTTCACCCTCGCTGCTGCATTTGTACGATATCAGCGAAAGCATTGTGGTGATCATCGATGTGTTCAGGGCCACCTCTACCATGGCAGCTGCGCTCGAACAGGGTGCCCTCGAAATTATTCCGGTTTCGAAAGTAGAAGAATGTATTGCATTGGGTGCCAGCATGAGCAATACTATTACGGCCGGTGAACGCGATGGGAAGG
>CAYWKR010000246.1:0-3882 GCA_964458785.1 uncultured Bifidobacterium sp.
AATGGTAAATACCCAGGCACCCATTTCTGCCAGAATGGTGGCCTGATAGGCACTTCCTGTTCCTATTTCCAGAATTTTATCCTGCTTTTTTACCTGAAGCAGCTCGGTTTGATACGCTACGGTATAGGGTTGAGAAATAGTCTGGTCTTCTCCAATGGGAAAGGCACGGTCTTCATAAGCAATTTTATCGAATGCAGGATCCAGAAAGTAGTGTCGTGGAATAGTTTCCATAGCTTGTAAAACAGCTGTATCGGTAATTCCCTTTGATTTAATCTCTTCAATCAGCTTGCGGCGTAGACCTTTATGTTTATACGTATCGTCCTGTTTCCTGAACATCGTTATTCTTCTTTTAATCGTACAAATTTCACCCACTGGGTGTCTGAACTCATCACATTCCGCACGCCTAATGTATCATTCCCGAAGAAATGGTAGCGAAGATAAAAAGTGGAGTTTTGATCTCTTGTATAGATATTCAATTCCTTCTTTTCTTTATCCAGGGAATAGCGAAAACCGTGTACCATTTTGATATCATCTTTTCCTGAATCATAGGTTCCGTCTTCCTTAAAGATAAACCAATCCCGGTCGCTCTGCCATTTACCAATAATCGTTTTCTGGTCGGGCACAGCACACCCTGAAATAAAAAGCAGAATCCCTAAAATACATTCAACGCCCTGTCGCTTCATATTTATTCACTCATCATCTGCATCACCGTTTCTGCAATAGTTTCGGCATTGGGTTTCGAAAAATAATCCCCGTCACTTCCGTATGCAGGCCGATGAGCTTTGGCACTTAGTGTTCTGGGTGCAATATCCAGCCAGCGATATCCATTTTGATTTTCGATCACCTGCTGATACATAAATGAAGTTGCGCCCCCGGGAACGTCTTCGTCAACAAATAATATCCGGTTGGTTTTCTTCAGCGATTCAAGAATCACCGCGTTTGTGTCAAATGGTAAGAGGGTTTGTACATCCACCAGTTCTACCTGTATACCGGCTGGTGTCAGGTATTCACGCATCGCTTCCTGAATTACGCGTAATGTTGAACCATAGGAAACAATGGTAATATCATCCCCAGTTTCAATAATATCGGGAATACCCAGCGGTACTGTCATTTCGTGCAGGTTAGAAGGCAGCACCTCTTTGAGCCTATAGCCATTCAGACATTCCACCACAATGGCGGGTTCATCGCTTTTTAAAAGTGTATTATACATTCCTGCCGCCTGAACCATATTTCGGGGTACACAAATATTAATACCCCGCAAAGCATGAATCATCATACCCATGGGTGAACCACTATGCCATACTCCTTCAAGCCGGTGTCCGCGTGTACGTACAATCAACGGACATTTTTGTCCACCCTTGGTTCGCCACTGCAAAGTAGCTACATCATCGCTCAGTGCCTGCAATCCATACAGCAGGTAATCGAGATATTGAATTTCGGCAATCGGCCGGAGTCCCCGAAGCGCCATACCGATACCTTGTCCCATAATAGTAGCCTCCCGGATTCCGGCATCAAATACTCTCCATTTTCCATGTTTATCCTGCAACCCGGCAAAACCCTGATTTACATCCCCGATTTGTCCTACATCTTCGCCAAAGGCAAAAACACGGGGATTATGCTGTAATACATGATCGAAGAATTTATTCAGTATTTCAAAGCCATTCAGGGAAACCGAATCTGCATCATAGCGGGGTGGAATTACCTGAATATTGGACACCCGCTCTGCTGATCCGGAATATAATAGCGAACTGTATTGTTCTTCGGCCTGATCCTTTAACTGAGAATAAAACTGATTTAAAGCCATGGCGGCTGTACTATTTCCAGAAAGTAGTAACACCTTATGTATACACTTCATCACATCCCGGCGCAAAGGCTCCCTGTTATTTTGCAAGTTGGCTACTTCTGCTGCGATCTGTTCTCCGGCAGGATGTCCTTCGAAAATAATTTGATTGGATAAATGAACCGTTTGCTGCACCAAATCTCGAATGGGTTGTAAGAAACGGGTCCAGGCTTCCTGTTTTGCCTGCTGCACCTGTTGCCGGGCCTCTTCTTCCAGTTTTTTTAATTCCTCTTCTCCGGCAATGGCATTTTCAAGAATAAATTCTTTCATCTTCACGATGCAATCCATCTCCTTTTCCCATTCTAAGCGCTCCTTTGATTTATAGCGTTCATGCGATCCGGAGGTGGAATGCCCTTGTGGTTGTGTTACTTCCTGAACATGAAATAAAGCCGGCACATGGGTATTTCTCATTTTCTGAATACCGGTACGAAAAGTTTCTACCAACGATGGATAATCCCAGCCTTTCACTGTATAAATATCCATTCCGCCTGCACCCGGTTCAAACTGGAAACCCTGCAGTGCTTCAGAAATAGAGTTCTTTGTAGTTTGAAATTTACGGGGTACAGAAATACCATACCCATCATCCCAAACAAAAACAGCCAGTGGAACCTGCATCACACTGGCCGCATTCACGGTTTCCCAAAACAAGCCTTCACTGGTTGAGGCATCCCCGATGGTGGTAAAACAAACTTCGTTCCCTTGATCTGAGAAGGGATTGTTCTCGTGCAATTCGGTTTGCGAACGGTATAATTTAGAAGCGAATGCCAGTCCTAAACCACGAACCATCTGACCGGCGGTAGGTGAAATATCGGAACTGCTGTTTTTCGAATTTTTCTGTGCTTTCCATTGTCCGTTTGCATCCAGAAGCCGGGTTCCATAATGACCATTCATTTGTCGCCCGGCACTGCTAGGTTCGGCATCTACATCCGGATTCGCATATAATTGTGCAAAGAAGGATTCCACATTACTCATACCAGAGGCAAACATGAACGTTTGATCGCGATAGTATCCGGAACGAAAATCGCCTTCCCGAAAAACTTTCGCCATGGCAATCTGTGCCAGTTCCTTTCCATCCCCGAAAATGCCGAACTTTGCTTTTCCGGTAAGCACCTCTTTTCTTCCCAGCAAACTTGCCTCCCTGCTTTGTACTGCAATAAAATAATCGTTCAGTACCTCTTTCCTGAAATCCTCAAATGAAATTTTCTCTGCCTGTAAGTTCGTAGTGGTGTTACTCATATCCTTTGTTTGTCGGGTGAACAATGCCAGACAAAAATAATGTTCCGACGGGTCTATTCACAAATTATTTAGTTTTAAAAACAGGTAGTTAAGGGGCTTTGGCTTAACTATGACTTAACCGGTAAAATTTCGCTCAATAAATTTAGTATCTACATTTGGTCAAGTTTAATTCAAAGCAATGAAAAAAATACTATTCACCTTCGCAATGATTGCCGGCAGTTACTGGGCTGTAAATGCACAGACTGACAAACACACTTCACTGCCAGCCAATGCCAACCACGCTACGAATCCACAGACTGCAAACCAGAATCCGGATGAACACATGAAGTTCAAAGAAACGGAACATAGTTTCGGTACCGTACCGGAAGGTCCTTCTGTGAGTTACGACTTCGAATTTGAAAATACCGGTAAAGAGCCTATCGTTTTATCCAATGTTCAGGCTTCCTGCGGATGTACTACCCCTACCTGGCCAAAAGAGCCTATTACACCGGGGCAAAAAAGTAAAATCACGGCTACCTTTAATACACAGGGACGTCCGGGACAGATTAATAAAACCATTACCGTGACCTCCAACGTAGGAACTAAAATCTTACGAATTACAGGAATGGTTGAAAAAGCACCAGAATCGTCGGTGCCTTCCAATAACAGCAGCATGATGAAACGCTGATGGTAACAACGTAGTAAACTTTTTTCCAAACAAATAAAAAAAACAATAAAATGAAAAAAACAATCCTTCTTTTCAGTTCCATTGCCCTCTTCACTCTGGCCGCAACCGCCCAGGATAAAAAAGTAGTGAATGGTCAACC
>CAYWKR010000247.1:0-3868 GCA_964458785.1 uncultured Bifidobacterium sp.
AATATTACCGAGCACGACAAAGCTTATCAGATTACACTGATGGTTCCCGGTCTGAACAAAAGCGATTTCAAAATTTCGGTAGAAAACAATTTGCTGACCATTTCGTACGAAAAAGCGGAAGAAAAAAGTGAGGAGAGCACCAAGTTTATTAAAAAAGAATTTGCCTTCCGTTCGTTCAAACGCAGTTTCACGGTGAATGAAGGTCTCGATACCGAGAACATTTCAGCTACCTACGAAAACGGACTGCTCAGTGTTTCAGTTCCTAAAACCGAAACACAGGAAGCCAAGGCCAAAACCATTGAAGTACTGTAAGGAGAGGATAAGAATAAAAAAAAGGCTGTCTTTTTTAAGGCAGCCTTTTTTATTAGTACGATAATTAGCTTATTCTGCTGATTCTGCAGCCGTATTTTCTTCGGTAGCAGGGGCTTCTTCAGCCACGGGTGCTGCAGCAACTGGTTCTACTTTTTTAATAGTAGGTTGAATACGGGATGCTGCTTTATGTTTTTTGTGTGAGGCTTCACGGTCAGCTACCAGCACTTCATGTTGCTGATTCCAGGTTTCGAATTTTTTTACGGCTTCCACCTCGTCGAATAAGCCCAGTTTCACACCACGCATTAAGTGCTTCAGGTATAATACCCCTTTGAACGACAAAATACGATTCACCGTATGGGTTGCTTCGGCACCTTTACCTAACCAGTGCAAAGCCCGTTCGCGGTTAATCTGAATAGTGGCCGGAACAGTCAGGGGATTGTAGGTTCCCAGTTTTTCAATGAATTTTCCGTCTCTCTTCGAGGAGGAATTTGCTACCACAATAAAGTAATAGGGACGTTTTTTGGCTCCATGACGCTGAAGCCTGATTTTTACTGACATAATAATAGAAATTATTTAGTGTTACAAAATTGAGCGGCGAAAATAAGTGAATATGGCAAATTACAAAAAAATAATCACGCTATTCATCCTAAACTATGTAAATCTACTCCATGGCTAATGCGTTGAATGCTTTACATTTGGCCACTGTATGATGAAGCTCCTCGGGAATATAGGCCGATATCTGATGATGCTGGGCAATATGTTTACCCGTCCTGAGAATAACCGGGTCTACTGGAAGGAATTTATACACCAATGCAACGAAATCGGCATAGGTTCACTGGGAATTGTGGTTATTATTTCCCTGTTTCTCGGGGCTGTAACTACGGTGCAAACGGCCTACCAGCTCATCAGTCCACTGGTACAGAAATATGTCATTGCCCAGATTATCCGCGACAGTACTTTTCTGGAATTATCACCTACCGTGGTTTGTATTGTACTGGCCGGGGTGATCGGTTCGAAAATTGCCTCGGAGTTAGGCAATATGCGGGTGAGTGAACAGATAGACGCCCTGGAGATTATGGGAATCAATACCAAGACCTATCTGATATTACCCAAAATAGCAGCCTCGCTGGTGGTAGTACCTTGTCTGGTGATTATTTCTATGTTTTTAAGTGTATGGGGTGGGTATTTGGCCGGAACGCTTTCAGGCATTTTATCGGAGCAACAATTTACGCAGGGGCTGGTGAAGGATTTCGTGTCCTTTAACCTCACCTTCGGTTTAATTAAATCGTTTACGTTTGCCTTTATTATTTCCAGTATTTCGGCCTATTTCGGGTACCATGTAAAAGGGGGCGCCCTGGAAATCGGAAGGGCATCTACTACGTCGGTGGTGGTGAGTTGTATTTTAATTCTATTTGCCGATTATGGATTGGCAGCCCTGCTTCTTTAACACATGATTGAACTGCGGAATATTAAAAAATCGTTTGGATCGCGAACCGTGATTGAGGAGTTATCGACCCGTATGGATAGTGGTAAGGTGAATCTGATTATTGGTGCCAGTGGCAGCGGAAAAACTGTATTAATGAAATGTATTGTGGGTCTGGTACGTCCCGATTCCGGGGAATTGCTGTATGAAGGCCGTGATTTTTTAAATATGGACGATAAATCGCGTAAAGAACTGCGTACACAAATTGGTATGCTGTTTCAGGGATCGGCCTTGTTTGATAGTCTCACGGTAGAAAACAATGTGATGTTTCCGCTCGACATGTTTACCCAACAGAGTGTGGCTGAAAAAAAGAAACGGGTGAATGAAGTGCTGGAACGGGTGAATCTGACGGAAGCCAATAAAAAATTCCCTGCCGAGTTGAGTGGGGGTATGAAGAAAAGGGTGGCACTGGCCCGGGCAATTGTACTGAACCCCAAATATCTTTTTTGTGATGAACCCAATTCAGGTCTCGATCCGCAAACGTCGTTGGTGATTGATAAATTGATTATGGAAATTACCGCCGAGTATAAAATGACCACTGTGATTAATACCCACGATATGAATACGGTGATGGAAAGCGGCGATCATATTTTGTTTTTACACAAAGGACTGAAGCAATGGGAAGGAAGTAAGGAAGATATTATTTACAGCAAGGATCCCTATTTGAACGACTTTATTTTCGCCTCTGAATTTTTACAGGACGCCAAAAATCACCGGATGAAAACGGTGGAATGAGTTGAGAGGAGTTGTTTTTTTATAGGGTTTTTTGTAGTGATTGTGGGGAGGGGGGGAGTATTAATCAATTTTTAGTTTCTCCTAGTTTTAGGGGTGGTTTCATAGGGAAGCGGGTAAATAAAGGGGATGTATAGCAGCCAAGGAATTATATTTTCGTATTCAATACACTAGATATCAGTTCGGGCAGTATTCAGGTTTATTGTGTTTCTGCATTTTGGATAATTCGTACAGCCTAAAAAGTTTCCGTTTTTTCCACTGCGCTTGGTCATAAAACCACTTTTGCAACTTGGGCAAAGTATGGTGTTCTCTAGAATATCTATATTGTTAAACGTCTGATTGCAACTTGGATAGTGCGAACAACCTAAAAACTGATTGTTTCTTGTTTTGTTTTGTCTAATTACTAGATGTCCTGTTTGGCAATACGGACAGTTTGTTTTGTTCAAATTTTCGTTGTTTGCCGGCAATAGAAAGTCGTTGTCTGTTGCTAATTCTTCTGCAAATAGTGAAACATCACTCGGAATAAGTAACACAACTCTATTTTTAGTTCTTGTCAATGCCACATAAAATAATCTTCGCTCTTCTGCAAAACGATATTCTTCATCATCGCTCAAAAGTAATGATATCATTGGGTCGTCCGTCATTTTGTTAGGGAAACCTAGTAGATGATTTTTCAGATTTAGAACAATTACGTTGTCTGCTTCCAAACCTTTGGATTTGTGAACGGTTATGTATTTTATGTCAATTCCTTCAAAACCTTGCACTTCCAATTTATCAGTCCGTTCGTAATACTTTATCTTGCTGTTGGGTGTGAGTTTGATAAATTCGTTGATGTCAAAACTATGACGACCCAAAACCAAAATAGGATTGTTACCGTTATTGGCTATGAGTACCTGAATTTCTTGGATAAAAATGGCTTCGGCATTGTCTTGCGAATAATGGACAAACTTAATCGGATTTTCCAATGGGTCTTTTTTAGACTTTGGATTTTTGGCTATTTGTTTTGTGTTTTTCTGAATGTATTTTGAGGTAATATCAATCAGCGATTGCGAATTTCGATAAGTTTGTTCGATAAACAACTGCTCATATTTGCCAACATATTTTTCAAAATTACTGAACAGAGAAATGTCACTGCCTGCAAAGCGATAAATCGACTGCCAATCATCACCAACGCAAATCAGTCTTGCTCCTGACAGCTCTCGAATTTGTTTGATTAGGTTGAAACGTGAATAAGAAATGTCTTGATATTCGTCTATGATGATGTGCTGATAGCTATAAGTAGGTTTATTTTTTTTGATGATGTCAGTTGCCTGATTTATCATATCGTTAAAATCAATTTCG
>CAYWKR010000248.1:0-3860 GCA_964458785.1 uncultured Bifidobacterium sp.
CCTCGAAAAATATAAAGATTCTGCCAAAGATGCAGGTATCATCGGACATTTTGGACTGGGCTTTTATTCTGCTTTTATGGTAGCATCTAAAGTAGAAATCCGTACCAAGTCGTTCAAAGATGAAACAGCCGTTCAATGGGTTTGCGATGGTAGTCCGGAGTTTACCCTCGAACCCTGCGACAAAAGCGATCGCGGTACCGAAATTATTTTACATCTGGCCGACGATTCACTCGAGTTTCTGGAGGAAAACCGAATCGAAACCTTATTGAATAAGTATAATAAATTCATGCCGGTACCGATTAAGTTCGGAACCCGTGAAGAAAAGGTGAAAAGCGGTGAAGGCGAAGATGCGAAAGAAGAAACCCTGATTCACGATCATATTATCAATAATACCCAGCCTGCATGGACCCGTCAGCCGGCTGATCTGAAAGAAGAAGATTACGAATCGTTTTACCGGGAATTATATCCCATGCAATTCGAAAAACCGCTCTTTCATATTCATCTGAATGTGGATTATCCCTTCAACCTCACGGGCATACTTTACTTCCCCAAACTGAGTAACGATTTACAATTACAAAAAGACCGCATTCAGTTGTATCAGAATCAGGTTTTTGTTACCGACAATGTGGAAGGTATAGTACCTGAATTTCTCACCATGCTGAAAGGAGTGATCGATTCACCTGATATCCCGCTCAATGTGAGTCGTTCGTATTTACAGGCCGATGGCAATGTAAAAAAGATTGCCAATTACATTACCAAAAAAGTAGCCGAGAAACTGAAGGCTTTATTTGTTGATAACCGTGCCGAATTTGAAAAGAAATGGAATGATGTGAAGGTGGTACTGGAATATGGGATGTTGTCGGAACCAAAGTTTTTTGAGAAAGCCGGAGAATTCTTCCTCTATCCTACCGTTGACGGAACGTATTATACCTATGAAGAACTGAAAGCGGCCTTGCAAGAGAAGCAAAGCGACAAAGATGGCAAATTCATTCTGCTGTATGCACAAAATAAAGATGCACAACATGCTTACATCGATTCTGCAAAGGCAAAAGGCTACGACGTATTATTACTCGATTCACCCATCATCCCGCATCTGATTCAGAAATTGGAATCGGAATGGGAGAATACCCAGTTCGTTCGCGTAGATGCCGATCATATTGATAAACTCATTCGTAAAAGCGAAGACCCGATTTCGGCACTCAGTGAAGAGGAACAGAAAAAACTGAAAGAAGTACTGGAAGAACTGGTTCCTAAAGGCACATACACGGTGCAACTCGAAGCAATGGACGAACAGGCCTTACCTTTTATGATTACCCAACCTGAATTTATGCGCCGTATGAAAGATATGAGTGCATTAGGCGGCGGGGGTATGTACGGACTGGGACAATTACCCGATATGTACAATCTGGTAGTGAACAGCAATCATGAATTAAGTCGTCGCATTCTTCAAACCGAAGACCCGCAGCAACGCGAATCACAAGTAAAACAAGCCCTCGATTTGGCACGACTTTCGCAAAACCTGCTGAAAGGAGAAGAACTGACCAACTTTGTGAAGCGTAGTTTTTCGATGATGCAATAAACCGCTTCACAAGGCAGCACACAGGCTGTGAATGATGGCAGGTAACAGCATATCGGCTTATACCAATTCGGCTTCCAGATCGTAATCGAAAGCGGCTGTGATGCGTACATGGTAGAACTGGCCCGGTTGCAACAATTTCCTGGTTTTGATAATCACTTCATTATCCACTTCCACACTATCGAATTCGGTGCGGGCTAAGTAGCGTCCTGCTTCTTTTTTATCGACCAGCACCCGGAATACCTGACCGATCTTTTCCTGATTTTTTTCGTAGGAAATCTGTTGCTGTACTTCCATGATCTCCTGTGCCCGTTCTTCTTTTTCTTCCTGACTGATATTGTCTTCCAGCGCAAACGCCAAAGTATCTTCTTCATGCGAATAGGTGAATACGCCCACCCGATCGAAACGTACTTCTTCCAGAAAAGCTTTCAGGTCTTCGAGGTCTTCGCGGGTTTCGCCGGGGAATCCAACAATTAAGGTGGTACGTAAACAAATACCCGGCACCGCTTCCCTGATTTTTGTAATCAGTTCCATCATTTCCTTGCGGGTAATTTGCCGCTTCATAGCCTGCAACATCTTATCCGACACATGTTGCAAAGGCATATCGAGGTAGTTGCAGATATTGGGTTTTGCCTTCATTACATCTAAAACTTCCATCGGAAATTTGTGTGGATAGGCATAATGCAATCGGATCCATTCCAAGCCTTCAATGGCTGAAAGTGCTTCCAGTAATTCGGGCAGTTTTCGTTCTTTATAAATATCCAGACCGTAGTAGGTCAGTTCCTGGGCAATCAGCATGATTTCCTTTACGCCTTTGGCGACGAGGTCTTCGGCTTCCTTCACCAACATTACAATGGGTTTGCTCACATGCTTACCCCGCATCAGGGGAATGGCGCAGAAGGAACAGGTACGATTACAACCTTCACTAATTTTCAGATAGGCATAATGCGATGGGGTACTTAACATCCGTTCGCCCAGCAATTCGGCTTTATAATCGGCTTCAAAGGCTTTTAGAATATTGGGTAATTCCATGGTACCAAACCAGGCATCTACCCCTTCAATTTCCTGAGACAAATCGTTACGGTATCGTTCACTCAGGCATCCGGTAACATAAACTTTTTCCAGCAGACCTTCTTCTTTCAGGGCTACATGTTCGAGTATAGTTTGTATGCTTTCTTCCTTGGCTTTGTCGATAAACCCACAGGTATTGATGATACTGATATTGAAATCGGGTTTTACACTTTCGTGTTTCACAGCTATGCCATTGGCGACGAGTTGTCCGCTCAGCACTTCGCTGTCGACCATGTTTTTACTGCACCCCAGGGTAGTAATATTCACCACATCGCGATGAAGTTTTTTTGATTTCATACACCTTATTTCAAACTGAACAGAGAATCCACAAATTCGTATTTATTAAACACCTGCAGATCCTGCATTTTTTCACCTACACCGATATATTTCACCGGAATGTTGAACTGATGGGCTATGGCCAATACCACGCCTCCTTTAGCAGTACCATCGAGTTTGGTTACAGCCAGGGAGGTAACATCGGTAGCTTGCGTAAATTGGCGGGCTTGTTCCACGGCATTTTGTCCGGTGCTGCCATCTAATACCAGCAATACTTCGTGCGGGGCATCGGGTATTACTTTTTGAATCACCCGTTTAATTTTATTCAGCTCATCCATCAGGTGGGCTTTGTTGTGAAGGCGACCGGCGGTATCTACAATAATCACCTCACTGCCACGGGCTACCCCGCTATTGATGGTATCGAAGGCCACCGAAGCCGGATCACTTCCCTGTTCTTTCTTTACAATGGGCACGTCGACACGTTCGCTCCATATCGTGAGTTGATTCACGGCGGCAGCCCGAAAAGTATCGGCAGCACCTAAAAGTACCTGTTTACCGCTGCGCTTAAAGTTATAGGCCAGTTTACCTATGGTAGTGGTTTTACCTACGCCGTTTACGCCCACCACTAAAATGACATAGGGTTTTTTCCCGGCCGGAAGATCGAAGTTCTGGTATTCGAGTGTGGGGGCATCGGCCAGAATATTGGCCATTTCTTCCTGGAGAATGCGATTCAGTTCAGAGGTACCGAGGTACTTGTCTTTTTTAACGCGTTCTTCAATACGTTTAATGATTTCAACGGTGGTTCCCACTCCCACATCGGCCATAATCAGGGCATCCTCTACCGAATCGAGCACCTCGGCATCCACTTCCGATTTACCGGCTATTGCTTTGGTGATGCGGGAAAAGAACCCTTCTTTGGTTTTCTCCAGTCCCTTAT
>CAYWKR010000249.1:0-3836 GCA_964458785.1 uncultured Bifidobacterium sp.
CATTGCCGTAAGTTCTATTACCCAGGCTGCTAATGGCGATCTTTATTATGGTACCGGAGAAGGCGTTGGCGGTTTTGCAGGAAGCAGTTGGGTGGCTCAGATTTTTCAATTGGGAGAAGGTATATATAAATCCACCGACGGCGGAAATACCTTTACCCAATTAGCTGCAACCAAGCCCTCTAATGTAAACAGTCCGACCGACCCCTGGGCCTATGTAAACAAACTGGTGGCCGATCCGGTGAATCCCGATAAAATTTATGCCGCCACCTATGGAGGGTTCAAAGTAACTACCAATGGCGGAACCAGCTGGGCTAAACCCACTTCGCTGAGTTCCAGCACCAATTTTCTGGATGCCGAAGTATCCAGCGATGGTTCGGTAGTAGCAGCTGCTTCTGGTGCTGCCCTTTATATTTCTACCGATGGAGGCTCTACATTCAGCGCGAACAAGTTGGGTAGCGGTGGTTTACCCGCTTCCGGAACTGCCAGCAGGGTGGAAGTGGCCATTGCCCCCAGCGACCCGAATTATATTTATGTAACCATAGCTGCTACCAACGGTTCCTGCAAAGGCGTGTATAAGTCGGTAGATGCCGGTGCGAACTGGACAACCATTGCCGCCGGAGGTTCAGCAATCTTCAATCCGTTCGGGAATCAGGGTAGTTATGATATTGCCTTTGGTGTTCACCCAACCAACAAGGACATGATTTTCCTTGGCGGACAATTCGATCTCTATCGGTATTCTACTTCGGAAGGATGGAAACCAATAGCCTGGTGGGCCCAGAGTGCAGCGCTTGGACGCATGGTGCATGCCGATATGCATTGTATTGCCTTCAATCCGAATAATCCGGAAAATATGTATGTAAGTACCGATGGCGGATTCTACCGTACCTTCAATTGCTCTGAACCGGCACCGATATTACCTTTCTTTGGTGAACGAAACAAAAACTATGCGGTGACGCAGTGTTACGGAATCGCTGCCAATTATTTAGGTAAGGTCATTTTTGGTTCTCAGGATAACGGTTCCGGTTTAATGGGCGAATCAGCAAACTCACCCAGCGAAAGCCGCGATCTGATGGGGGGTGATGGAACCCGTTGTGCCATGAGTGATCTGAATCCGAATTTTATTTTTGGTTCTATTGTTGAAGGGGAATTGCGTCGTGCCAGTGATGGGGGACAAAGTTTTGCGTCCTTCAAATCGTTCTTCGATAAAAATATTGACCTCAGTAACGGAAGTGGTGGAAATCCGGATGGCTCTCCTGATGAAGGTGCCTTGTGGGTAGCCCCAATCGATTACAAGGAAAAAATTACAGGATCCAATGCCGGTAAATCGGTTTTCCTGATGGGAACTAATTCTTCGGTATGGATGACCCAAACAGCCTTAAAAGGAAATCCTGTTTGGTTCCGCTTGTATAACCCGGGTAATGTTGGTTTTTCGGCTCTGACCATGACAGCCGATGGTAAAACCGTTTTTGCCGCCACACAGGGAGGTACCGTGTATCGTATTAATGTACCCAGCGTGTGGGATTCAACTTATCGCTACGATGATACCATTACCAATATGCCACCTAAAATTGGAAATGTGGCCGGTCCTTACACCTATCCTTATCTGAGTTCTATTACAGCCTCTACCATTGGTGTGTTTCCGGGCCGGTTTGTAACAGACTTGTCCTGTGATGCCACCGGTGATGTATTGCTGGTTACCCTGGGTAATTATGGAAATAGTGCATACATTCATAAATCAACAAATGCTGTTACAGCCACTACGCCAACCTTTACCGATATCACGGCTAATTTGCCCAAGATGCCATTATATAGCTCATTATGTTTATATGGCAGCAGTACCAAATTTATGATTGGTACAGAACTCGGAATCTGGGGAACCGATAATGGTGGTACCTCCTGGACGGAATTGAATATGATGAATGCCGATCCTTCGAAATGGCACCCACGCATTGCTACCTACGAGATTATTGAGAAGAATGAATTGGCTAAAGCCGATGTAGCAGGAGGCGGATATCGTGGTAGTATTGTTTACACCGGAACACATGGTCGCGGTACCTTCCGTTCTACCTCTCTGGCTCAGTATTTCCCTACCGGTACATCGTTTGTGGATGAGCGTACAAAAAATATAACGATCTATCCTAATCCGGCCACAGATATGCTGAATCTGAATTATACCGCCGATCAGTCAGATGCAGCCGATATCCGGATTTATTCTCTTACCGGCGCATTGGTTTATTCCGGTCGTTTCAATATCATGAATGGAGAAAACAAAATCAGTATCCCGGTAAATACACTTTCTGCAGGTGGATATATCGTTCACCTGAAACAGGGTGAATGGAAAGCCAACAGTACGTTTATTAAGCAGTAAGCGATTTCGTAAAATACCAGTGGCCGTTGTTATCGACGGCCATTTTTTTTATCCGGGCGTTTAGCCTTTTGCTTCTTATTCTGTTCGTTGAAGACCCACTGAAAATCGATTTGCTTTTTGGTGACATGGGTAGCAGCCACCTGAATGCGAACCAGATCGCCCATACGAAAGGTATATTTCCCGTTCCGGCTTTGCAATGCATATTCTTCTTCAATAAAAACAAAGTCATCCCATTCGCTCAGATCGCGGATAGAGACAAATCCTTCACAGCGGTGTTCCAGTGTTTGGGCCCAGAATCCGAAAGCCGATACCCCACTAATCAAGGCATCGAATTCTTCACCGAGGAAATTGGAAAGAAAAACCACCTGCATATATTTCATGGCACTGCGTTCGGCTTCCATAGCCTTACGTTCCCGTTCGCTGCAATGCATACAAACAGCCTCCAGATCATGTATCAGGGGAGAACGGTTTTCAAGCAAGGCCAATAGGATACGGTGCGATAATACATCCGGATAACGGCGGATCGGAGATGTGAAATGACTGTAAAATTCAAATCCCAATCCATAATGCCCGATATTTCCTGTGGTGTAATGAGCCTTTGCCATGGTACGAATACCCAGGGTATGAAGAAATTGTTGCGATGGTTCATGTGCCGATTGCTGTATCATGCGATTGAATGAATGCGCAATTTGTTCAGGTGAAGAAAGATCGAAACGATGTCCGAATCGTGCAGCAAACAAAGCAAACGATTTCAGTTTATCCATATCCGGAATATCATGCACCCGGTACGGAAAAGGGACGGCTTTGTTCTTCCATTTTTTTGCGGAAGCCAATTCCGAAACCGTTCTGTTGGCCAGTAACATCCATTCTTCAATTAACTGATGCGAAGCCAGACTTTCTTTCACCTTCACGCCGATTGGATTTCCTTTTTCATCCAATACAAAACGAATTTCTTCACTGGCGAAATTGATAGCACCTTTGCTCATTTTTTCTTTCCGCAACTTTTGACTCAGTGCATTCAGAATCAGCAGTTCGTTTCGGTAATCGCCTTCACTTCCATCCAGCATGTGTTGCACTTCTTCGTAAGTAAAACGGCGGTTGGAATGAATGCAGGTTTTACATAATTGAAAATTCAGGACTTCAGCCTCTTCAGTGATTTCAAAAAGAACAGAAAAGGTAAAGCGGTCTTCATGAGGCCGAAGCGAACACAGCTCATTGGAAATCCGTTCGGGTAACATAGGAAGAACCCGGTCCGGTAAGTATACCGACGTTGCTCTTTTCTTTGCTTCCAGATCCAGTGCACTTCCTTCTTCCAGAAAATGCGATACATCGGCAATATGCACGCCAATTTCATAAACCCCCCGACGTAGTGTTTTAATAGAAAGCGCATCATCAAAATCGCGGGCATCTTCAGGATCTATTGTGAATGTGAGCACATCGCGGTAATCCTTCCGGTTTTCGGGTAAGG
>CAYWKR010000250.1:0-3828 GCA_964458785.1 uncultured Bifidobacterium sp.
ACCCGAATGGAATTCAACTGCTCATCCTGTATTCCGCCCATCGCTGAAGCCTGAATAAAATTCCCATGCGCATCGAGTTGAAGAAGGAACATATCCTGCGTGGAACTATTCATACTGCTTATCCAACAGGTATTAAACCCAGGGTCAAAGTCAGCCAGGTCGCGAAAGCTTCCAACCACATAACTTCGATCGTTTTCATCGATATCCAGCGCCAAGGCTCTGTCATTTTCTGTACCACCTATACTTCGCACCCACTGCAAATCCAAACCCACTAAAAACCGACATACAAAAAGATCGTTGCTTCCATTCGACTGAATATCTACTACATCACTGCCATCTGTAAAACTGGCTGATCCCTGGTAATATCCCGTAAGTACCAATCCTCCATTGCTTTGCACCCGCATCGCAGTAGGAACAAGTTGATCGGCGGTACTGTTTCCTCCAAAGGAGCAGGCCGATAAACAGTCGCCCGTAGCCGATAACGTCCATAGGAAACCGCTTCTTGCATAAACACTACTTAAATTGTTTACCTGTACAGTGGGATCAAAATCAACAATGCCCTGATAATTGCCACATGAAAAAATGGTATTCCCGGGACCAACTTCAATATCGGATAATTCTTCCCCATAGGTATTCTCCCCGGCAGTCCGAACCCAGGTGAAGATGCCATTGCTATTTAATTTCAAAACAAAAACATGCGAAACCGATAGCGCATATTGAAGCATTATACCTGCTTGTGGATTGAAATCAATGGAGCCAAGAAATTGTCCTCCAAGGATCACGTTGCCCGTTTCATCGGTGCTTAACGCCTGTGCACTGCTCACGGCATCGGTTAACACACCAGGCAAGAGATAATACCCGGTACCGCCAACTGCTTTTGCCCATTGAAAATTGCCCGATGCATTTAATTTGGAGATAAAAATATCCTGACTATTCAGGGTGGCTGTACTCAGGTAGGCCACGCCACTACCCGGGTTAAAATCGACGGTATAGTGGAAGAATCCACAGGTTAATACATTTCCCACAGGATCTATCGCAATATCATTGGCTGCATCATTGCCTGGTCCGCCCATTCGCCGGGCCCATATTAATTCGCCCGAGGAAGAACATTTTGTAATAAAGATGTCCTGCATTCCGGCAGCGGTCAGGTTATACGTGCCCGGACCCGGATCAAAATCCACCGTGCCAGTGAAGTAACCCGTGGCATATACACTGCCTCCGTTATCGGTTGCGACTGCTTTCACAACTTCGGTTCCGGGGCCATTCAGGGTTCGGATCCATTCGCTTTCAAAAGACTGCGCATAAACCCGGGTTACCATCAAAAGGCTGATAAGGCTGATTTGGTAGGTTTTTCTTATCATGACTTTCATCAACAGCCCAAAGGTATTGTGAGAGGTAGCCCGGTAACAAGCGATATTGTATAACTCGGCAGATTTTTTATTAAATAGGGAAAAAACGCCTGTAACTAAGAATGGAAGTCCTGAAAATGGAAACTTTTTTTTGCCTGCTGTATGGAAAATACCAATACAAAACTCTCTGGCCTTCCGCAATTGATACGAACTTTGAAAACTTCCCCGTTTAATTAATTATGATAAAGAAATTCTTGCTTTTCCTCTCTGCGCTGATGGCGTTTCAAAATGGGATAGCTCAAAAGATAGCGCAGGCTGTGATGTACGATACTGTAGTGTATGTGTACAAACTGAATCAGGAGCAAAGTGAGTTTCTTATCCGACAGGGGCAGATTACCGATACCACCCTGCTTTTTCGGAATGTCTGGAAGGAATTTCAAAGAGCAAGCTTCAAACCCGACAGCCTGCCGGAAGGAAATTTTATTTCGCTCGCCGTGGATCAGGAAATGGTTTCATACCACTTCATTCAACACCTGAACTTTACAAGCCGTACAAGGATATTTGGTGATGAGGTGGTTGTTTTTTTACAGGATATATCATCAGGGCAGTTGATTGAACAGGCGAAAATGGATATAGATGGTGAATCCATTCCGTTCGATGAAGGCTATGGAGGCTATCGCTTCAGTCATAAGGATGCCATGAAGCATAAAACGGCAAATGGACAGCATCTCATCCGCATTCAGTATAAAAATAGTTTTACACTCTACCGGTACTACTATCAGGCACCGGAACCTCCACCCGTACGTGATGGAAATGCCTACCAGAGTGGTCTTTCGGAAGGGTATCTGATTTCCGATAAACCGGTGTACAGGGCATTAGATACATTGAAACTGAAAGCTTTTCTCACCGAACCGCGTCGCGGGCGTCCTATCCGCAGAAAAGCCTGGCTTAGCATTTCGGAGCCGATGCAGAATTTTAATCTGACCCGTAAACTGAAGCCGGTTAGTCCGGGTGCATTTGTATTCAACTGGCCTATTCCGGATTCGTTTAAAATAGACCGGAATCTGAATATGTCTTTTAATTACCGTATGAAAGGCTTCAACCTCAGTAAATCGTATTCGGTGTATCTGGAAAATTATCAACTCGATCAAAATAATTACGAACTGTTACTCCATAACGAAATCTATTATGCCGGAGAAGATATTGCATATTCAGTAGTGGCCAACGATGCCAATGGTTTTCCGATACCGGGAACACAAATTCATTGTAAATTATCGATTCAGAACATTTTCGAATTTTTAGGAGATAGTTTAAAACTCTCAGCAGCGCGTAAAGCCAACTGGTACAGTTTCGATACACTGTTCCCTTATGAAGCGTCTATGGCTTTAAAAATTCCTTCGAACCTGCTTCCTGAAGCCAATGCTACTTATCTTCTGGAAGTAACCTTTACCGATCCGGTGAGCTATGAGCGAAAAGTGTTGACCAAAAGCTTCACCAAATATCTGGCAAAAGAAAAACTCTTGTTTTATCAGCAGGAAGACTCTTTGCATATCCGGAATTTATACAATCTGCATGATACAAACCGCAGTTATCGTCTCATTTCGCTTTCGAATAAGGATACCCTGTTCAACCGGATGATTACCACACCCTGTCATATTCAGCTTTCTCCATTCAATACCCGCTTTGTTCTTATCGATAAAGATTCGGTTGCTACACCCGTAGATATTGTATTTAACCAGTTGAATATTGTACATCTGAATGGTAAGCGAAGTGGTGATAGTTTGCAGGTGGATTTTCATTTTCCATTTGAAGAAGCGGTCTATTATCAGTTATTAAAAAACGGAAAGCGGGTACAAAGCGGAAAGACCCGGGTATTACGGTTTCGGGTAGCCGATAAAAGCAAGGACGCGTATACCCTACGGTTCAGTCATAATATTCTGAAGCAAATAGATCAGAATTTTTATGAAGCCGTATTCATTCCCCGTTTACATACTATTCAACTGGAATCGAATTTACCGCCACAAGCCTGGCCGGGACAATTAATACCGGTGGAAATTAAAGCAAGTGATTACCGGAACCGGCCACTGAAAAAAATAAATATTGCCGCTTTTGCTGTCAATAAACAATTTGCCGAACGGTTGCGAACCCCGGAAATAACCATCCCACAGCAGTATAAAGATATACTCGATATTCATCCTGTCAGTTTTCAACCGCCGCCACAACTCTATATTTCAGTGGCCGATAACCGTCTCCCTCTGAAGTATTGGCATTTCAAGCAATTACGGTTGCGTAAAAACGAATATTATGCGCTGGCTTATCCCGAACGAGATTATACCGTACTAAGCGGATCTATTCAATCTGCTATTCCTGAATTTGCAGTTACCATGATGCATGGAAATAAACTGTATCGACCCAAATATATTCTGTTGGATAACCAGCCGGTTTATCTCACCGATTTGCAGAAAGATGTTTACTCGTT
>CAYWKR010000251.1:0-3817 GCA_964458785.1 uncultured Bifidobacterium sp.
CCTATATTACTTTGGGTATAGGGTTATTTCATTACAACCCCTTTACCATTTACAATAAAGAACGCTACGATCTGAGACCACTGGGAACCGAAGGCCAGAACTACGAAGAATATGCCAGCCGCCGGTATTCGTCTACTGCTATCTGTTTCCCTATTGGTTGCGGAATCAAGTACTGGATTAATCACGGCATGACCTTCGGATTTGAAATTGCCAACCGAAGTACCACCACCGATTATATCGACGATGTGAGCACCACCTATGTGGGAGCCGATAAATTCAACGACAATACCCCCACTCCCTATCCGGTACCGGCCGCCGTGTTACAGGATCGTTCCACCGAAGTAAGCGAAACCCCTATTGGTATTGAAGGCCGTCAGCGCGGAGTGAGTAAAACATGGGATAAATATATGATGATGCAGTTCACGCTGAGCTTTCGTTTCCCAACCTACAAGTGCCCCGGACAACGGTAAATACAGATTGCTGATTCTTATTCCGCACCGGATGACGAAGCCGGAGGATATGTAGCCAACAGATGTTCGGGACGTATAGGCCGGCGTTCAAAATTGCCTCCACAATTCGGACAGGTATGATTCAGATGAACAGTTACACATTCTGAACAGAAGGTGCATTCAAATGTACAAATCATAGCTTCGGTACTATGATTCGGAAGTGGTCTTCCGCACCGTTCACATTCCGGTTTGATGATTAACATAAGTGCTTATACCGCTGTGAGTTGCACATAGCCGTAGCTAAACCGCGCACTTTCCGGAACCATGAGAATAATTTTATCCCCCGGATTGATTTTACCGCCATTAAATAATTCTTCCAGCATCAGGTACGGAGAAGCACTTCCCACATTCCCAACCCGGGTAAGATTGGTAAACCATTTTTCAGCAGGAATCGGATAGCCGGTTTTCTCCAGTTCTATCATGATACCCGGTCTGAAAAATTCAGAAGAAAGGTGAGGCAGAAAATACGTGATTTCGGAAGGGTTGATCTGATGTTTCTCACAAACCTGCTTCCACATCACTCCACCCCATTTGACAATATTTTCGCCCAGCAAACGGGTATCCTGTTTAAATGCAAAAATGCTTTTGGCAGCCCATTCATGTGGCGTCATTTCAGCCCAACCGGTC
Source organism: uncultured Bifidobacterium sp. (assembly GCA_964458785.1). Lineage (GTDB taxonomy): Bacteria > Bacteroidota > Bacteroidia > Chitinophagales > Chitinophagaceae > OLB11. The sequence continues at coordinate 1,137 of CAYWKR010000251.1, forward strand.
AGACTTCCATCCTCGTTCCGGTCGCAACCGGCATACATACATGAATCCAGCTGATTGGCATACGAAATCACTTCCACCCAGTCGACGCGCAGTGAAATCCCGTTCGTATTTGGTGTATCCTGCATCAGCGCGGCACCGGCTCCATCACTCAGCATCCAGCGGAGAAAATCCTTTTCGAATGCAATCATCGGATTTTCTTCCAGATGTTTCAGATCTTCTGCTTCATCATCAAATTTATCGGCCTTCAGCCATCCGGATACCTTTTCCGAACCGGTAGCAATGGCATTCCGGCTGTTCCCGCTTTTCACACTCATGAAAGCATACTTGAAGGCCTGAATTCCGGCGCAACAGGCCGTACTAATGGAAACAATTTCGGTAGGCGGGCATTTTAATTCACCGTGCACCATGGCTGCATGACTGGGTAGCAACTGATCGGGAGCCACACAACCACAGGCAAGCAATTCAATGTCGGATAAAGTAAATGACTCGTTCAGCAAGCCTTCAATGGCCCGGGCTGCCAACTGATAATTGGTATGTGTACTCTTCCCGGTATTCCGGTCGATAGCGTAATAGCGGGTTTTAATTTGATTATTACGAAGAACAATACTTTTAGCCCTGGACGGTCTACCATCTATTTTACCCAGATATTCTTCCATCTGATCGTTACTTACCGGCTCATTGGGCAGGAATCTGGCGATCCTTGTTATATAAACTTCACTCATCAAATAAGAGGCTATAAGCCCGCAATTTATAACATCAGGTCTAATTATGCGGTCTTCAAATGGCTTTTTCTCGGTATTGAATACTTTTATAGTAGTTCACTTCTTCTTCTATTTCACGTCGTTTGAAAAGCACATTCAGTTTGGCAGTAAAAGAAGAGATCGGAGAAAGAATAAAAACTCCTGTCAATAACAGCCTTCTGAAAACATTTACACGGACCCGACGTTCCATATCCCCCCGTTTTCCCTTAGCCAGAATCCAGGGGGCGAATTTTCGGAAATTCGTGATGCCTCTTCGTTCCAATACCACCAGTGCCGGATTCAATTCCACACCTCCGGCCTGTACTAATCGTTCCTGTAAACGATCCCAGACTTCTGTTACCAGCGCTTCTGTCAGAAGAGTTCCAAAGCGTTTTGCTTCCTGAATATCTTTTTCCTGCACGCCGGCATCAGGTAAGAACCGGCCTGCTTCTTTTTTTCCTTTAAAACTCCAGCGAATAACGGTTAATAATGAAATCAGATTCGGATTCCGGTCAAAGAACACCAGATTTCCCCTGAGAAGCCCCCCGTTCCGGAGTATAAGTCGTTTTACCTGTTCCTGTGCATTCAGCCACATATTACGGGATCCGATTACTGTTACCACGTTATGATTTTTCAGAATCGATGCCTGCGTACTTTGAAGAAAACTTCCGGCCGGTATCGAAGGAGAAAGAAACCAGGGTTGATAGCCAAACAGGACCAGGTCATACTTTTGATGCCTTGGCTGAATAGGCTCCATGGGTTCCGGTATCATTAGTACCGATTCAGGCATACAATCGAAAAATACACCGGTGGTCCAGGGAAAAGGGAAACGCTGTTTCGGTTTTATTTCAGCAAATTCCACTTCGATGTCTGTTGGAAAGGAACTGCAAACCGAATCGAGAATGCGTTTTAGTTGTCCGGTTTGTGAATAGTATAAAACAAGTATCCTCTTCTTCATTCATCAAATATAGAGCAGAAGAAGAGGTTTTAACATTGCACATACAAGAGGCTTCGCTTATTTTTGCGCCAAATTTTTATCATGAGTTTTATCACCCACGTACATGCAAGACAAATTTTAGATTCCCGCGGAAATCCAACTGTAGAGGCCGAAGTATACACCGATAGTGGCGCTATGGGCCGGGCTGCCGTTCCATCAGGAGCCAGCACCGGCATTCACGAAGCGGTTGAACTGAGGGATGGCGATGCTAAGAAATATCTTGGCAAAGGAGTTCTTAAGGCCGTAAAAAATGTAAACACCCTGATCCATAACGCCTTACTGGGTGTGGAAGCTACGGAACAACGCGAAATAGATTCCATTTTACTGGATCTGGACAAAACAAGTACTAAAAGCAAACTGGGTGCCAATGCAATATTAGCGGTAAGTATGGCTACTGCCAAAGCCGCAGCGGAAGAATCAGGACTGAGTTTATTTCGTTATATCGGCGGAACCAATGCCCGTACCTTACCGGTACCTATGATGAATATCCTGAATGGCGGTGCTCATGCGGATAACAAGATCGACTTTCAGGAATTTATGATAATGCCCGTAGGTGCTTCTTCCTTTAGCGAAGGATTGCGTTGGGGAACTGAAGTTTTCCATACCCTGAAATCGGTATTAAAGAAGAAAGGGTATTCGACGAATGTGGGCGATGAAGGAGGATTTGCACCAGACATTCAAAGTAACGAAGAGGCCATAGAAACCGTGCTGCAGGCCATTCAGCAAGCCGGTTATAAAGCCGGCTCACAGATAGCTATTGCTATGGATGCTGCGAATAGTGAATTATGGGATTCAAAATCAAAAGCCTACGTTTTCAAAAAGTCGAGTGGTAAAAAAATGAAGAGTGAAGAATTGGTGAAGTTCTGGGAAAACTGGTGCCGGCAATATCCTATTGTCTCCATTGAAGATGGGTTGGCCGAAGACGATTGGAAGGGATGGGCTAT
>CAYWKR010000252.1:0-3779 GCA_964458785.1 uncultured Bifidobacterium sp.
ATACAACGGTTATAAGCCATTTGATTTAAACCTTCACTGCTATGGTTGGTGGCATTTACCGGACACACATTTTCGCAGGGTGCATTATCGCAGTGCTGACACAACATGGGTTGGAACAGCGTTTGAATGCTATCGGGCTTGGAAGGATCACCGGCAAAATAGCGGTCGATACGCAACCAGTGCATATCATGAACCAGCATCACCTGCTTTTTCCCTACCACCGATACATTGTTTTCGGCTTGACAGGCAATGGTACAGGCACCGCATCCGATACAGCTGCTTAAATCGATACTCATTCCCCACTTCAGACCCAGGGCTTCATGATTCGGATAGAGTGTTCCATTTTTACGGTATGCTTCCTGCCAATCGCTGCCATCGTGTGTGGTGGCTGCTACCGGTTCGTCGTGACTGCTGGCATGCGCTTCGTGCGAAGCATGGGCGTCATCGAAACTATGTGTAAAATGACTAAATTCTTTTTTGCGTTCATCATATAACTCCGAAGGATTCTTTTTGAACTCTTCGAGTGTAAATTCATGAATGATAGGCCGTTTTGCTTCGTAACTGTGATGCGTTTGTGTGATGGCCAGTTCATAGGTCTCGCTGGTTCCGTTTAATTCAACAGGCATACTGAAACTCGTATTCCCATCGGCATCGCGTGCCAGTAAGGTATACACATTTTTACCGGTGTCGGCAGCGGCCCGACCGGCCCCTTTATCGCGACCATAACCAGTTGCGATGGCGATTACTTCATCATGCATACCTGGTAAAACCAGTACTGGCAATTTAAGTTCCTTTCCATTGGCTTTTACGGTAAATACTTTCTTAGCCCGTTGAACTTCATTCAGGTCGGTATGTTCCGCTCCATTCGCCTTGGCGGTATTGGGCGACATCAGTATATAGTTGTCCCAGGTACATTTCGAAACCGGGTCGGGCATTTCCTGTAACCAGGGATTATTACTCCATGCACCGCCACGTCCGATACCAACCTTTTCATAAACCTGAAGTTCCATTTTCCCGCTTTTAGCAGCAGCTATTCGGGAACTGGCTTCGGCCAAATTACCACTGAAAGCAGCGGCGGCCATTGTCATAGTTTCAGGTTCTATTATTCCTTTCTGAATGGTTGCATCCAGGGCCGATTGGGATCCCAGCTTCGACATCCAGAAATTCTTAACAAAATCGTAGTGGGTCGTTTGATCGCCGCTCCATTTCAGTAATGATTCCTGCCAGGCCCTTGTTTTAAACAAAGGCGAAATGGTGGGCTGCAACAGGGAGAAATAACCGGTATGGGGTTCGGCATCGCCCCAGCTTTCAAGCCAGTGGTGCGAAGGGGCAGCCACTTTACAAAGCTGACTGGTTTCATCATTCCGGTCGTTGAACGAAACGGATAAAGCCAATCCGGGAACTTTTTCACGAATGACCGCCGCATGAACTGAATCGTAGGCCGGGTTACAATCGAAAAACATGGCACCGCCAACCTGTCCGCTCTTTAACGCCTCGGCAAAGTTGTTCAGATCAGTATCACTTCCCTTTTTCGTATTATTGGTAGTGGCGAAGGTCATGGTTGTACCCAAAGCCCCTATGGTATTGTTGATGGCATTCACCACCGTTTGAATATTTTTATCGTTGCTGCCGCAAACCACCAGCGCAGCACCCCGGTTGGCATTCAGGGCCTCGGCCATTTTCTTCACTCCGTTGTTTAATGAAGCGGGAATTCCGCTCGCCGGTGAACCATTCAGCGCATTCAGCAGCGCCAGAGCTACGGCTCCGAATTCCGAAGGTTTGCAGGTATAGCGTTCGTCGGCACTTCCACCGGTCAGGCTCATCATACCTTCTACCTGGAAATGCTTACTCATGGAAATATTCTTCGCACTGATTTTGCGTCCTTTACTATACTGCCGGGCATAAACTTCCGGAGAAATCCAGGTCCCAAGAAAATCAGCACCTAAACTCACAATCACACGCGCTTTATCGAAACGATAGGCCGGAATGGCACGGGTTCCGAATGAAGCCAGATTCGCATCGAGCAGACCGCTGTACGACATTGCATCGTACTGGATATGACGGGTATTGGGATATTTCTGACTGAATTGAGCAATGGCAGCGGCGGTACTTGGACTATTTTGTGTGGATGTGACCAGATACAACAGAGAAGAACCCATTCCATTCAGAGCATCCATTACCATTTTATCGACAGCTTCCCAACTACTTTCTTTTTGCTGAATGGTTGGGTACTTCAAACGGGTAATATCGTACAGGTTTAAAACAGATCCCTGAATGCGGGCTGTAGTGGCACCTTCTGTCAGGGTACTGTCGCTGTTCCCTTCAATTTTAATGGGCCGGCCCTCGCGGGTACGTACCAGCACCGGAACTGCTTCTCCACCATCTACATAGGTAGAAGCATACATTAACGGAACCCCCGGGGTGATATTTTCCGGCTTAATGGCATAAGGTATGGCATTCCGTACCGGCATTTCACAACTGGCAGCCAAGGTAGCTGCAGCAGTACTGAATCCGAGATATTTCAGAAAATCGCGACGGGAAGTAGAAGCTTCAGCCAGTTGACTGAAGTCGGCTCCGGGTAAGTCTTCGCGGAATTCGTTGGACAGGCTTTCCGTAAAGGCCGGTGTGGCATTCAGTTCTTCAAGTCCTTTCCAATATTGTTTTTTACTCATATGGATTTACTGATTAACAGTGGAGATAATTATTGATTTAAAAGAACAGGTTTAGTAATGACATTTCTGACATTCCAGGCCTCCTATTTCACTCACTTTCACATCTTCACGGGTACCCGACTTGATTTCGTCGTGGTATTTCTTGAAAATGCTATAGTAGTTATTGTCGGCAAATTGCACTTTGGTAGTCCGGTGACAGTTTACGCACCAACCCATGCTCAGATCGGCAAACTGATAGACTTCATCCATCTCCTGTATTCCGCCATGACAGCGCTGACAGGCTACTTTTCCGGAAACCACATGTAAACTGTGATTGAAATACACATGATCTGGCAGGTTATGAATTTTTACCCATTCAACCGGCTTCGCGAGAATATGCCCCTGAGCATCCCGGTTGTAATCTTTTTTCGCAGGATTCCAACCGGCGTAATCGTATAATTTCTGAATTTCCTTGGTACCATCTACCTTATTTCCTTCCATATCAACCAATGGATGGGTATCGGCACCCGTATATTCATTAATCTGTTTGTGACAATTCATACACACATTCGTAGAAGGAATAAGCGCATGACGACTCTTCTCGGCACCACTATGGCAATACAAACAATTTACCTGATTAATTCCGGCATGCACTTTATGTGAGTAGAATATTGGTTGCTTTGGCATGTAGTTTTTCTGACGGCCAAATTCTGACCCCTTGGTTAGCCAAACCCCAAACCCAATAAATAAAATGGAAGCGATAACAGCAATTACTACTTTATTCCGGAAGAAGGGAACATCCTTAGGGGATGGCATTCCCTCACGAGCATTTGCCGAACGACTCAATACCTTATTCACCGAAGAAAGTACCAGTACGGATAGCAAGAGCACAATGGTCAGAATCGCATACAGTAAAGTATTATCACCCGCTGGTTTAGCTTCACCCGCTGGACCTGCAGCCGGAGCTGCCGATGGCGCTTTATAATTTTCTACATAAGAGATAATGGAGTCGATTTCCTCATTTTTCTTTGTAGGTAATGGGGTCATAGGTGTTTTATTCTATTTGGCAAAAATCTCGGTAGCGTACTTGTCGGCACTGTCCACCAGGTTTCTTGGGTTTTTCAGCGA
>CAYWKR010000253.1:0-3776 GCA_964458785.1 uncultured Bifidobacterium sp.
GGTATCCCCCGCCTGGCCGTTGAAGCCATCATCGATCATCGGTCCTTTATGGTACAGCATGTGGCTTCTTTTGTTGCATTTGAAGCGGAATGGAAAAACCGGTTTGCCGGTGTGATTCAGTATGTGCTGAAAAAAAATAAACGGACGAAACAAAGTTTCTCGCAGGAATGGGGATTGTTTAATTACGAAAGTGATAAAGTGTGGGATGCAGGAAAAGAAGAAATGCTGGAACGCTTTCTGAAAGAAACCATCGAAACCCGCCAAAGCCTGAATGGAAAATGGATTTTTGATGCAGGCTGTGGAAACGGATTGCTGAACCAATCGATTGCAGCCTGCGGTGCCCATATCATAGGAATGGATTTTAGCGCCAGTATTGAAAGAGCATTTGAAAAAAATAGCGAAGCACAGGCATACTTTATACAAGGTGATGTGCAATTTCCTCCGCTTGTATTTCAAGGCTTCGATATTGTTCACAGCAGCGGCGTACTGATTTGCACACCCAATACCGAATTGGCCTTTTCGTGTATCGATCCTTGCGTGAAGCCGGAGGGTAAACTCAGTGTATGGTTATATCATCCCCGAAAAGGTTTTATTCATAACCTGTTTAATTTTTTACGGAATTACACATCCCGCTTACCGGTAAAACTTCAGTATTACCTCTATCTCTTCACCTTATTTCCCATGAGTTATGTGATTAAAAAAATGAAAGGGAATCCGCAGAATTCAAGGGAAATGATGATTGATATTCTCGATTGGTTTTCACCTGAGTTCCGTTGGGAACATACCCACGAGGAAGCTGCTTCGTGGTTTGCCAAACGAACATATCTGCCGGCCACCGTGAGCACGAACGAACTTTTTGGATTCAATATTACCGGAGTTAAACAGAAACCGACTGATACAACTCGTTGAATTGCGCAGCCACCGCCTCGTACGAATATTTTCGGGCAGCCTCCCCGGCAATTTCCTTTTGTGAAAACTGTTCGTAATGATCCATCATATTCGCCATGGCAGCGGAAAGTGCTTTTTCGTCGCGGGCTTCAACTACCAATCCGTTTCGTTCGTGAATCAGTTCCTTTACACCCCCCACACGGGTAATAATGGCCGGGCGACCACTACATAAGGCTTCCAGTACCACGCAACTCTGACTTTCGGTATCACTGAATAAAATCATGGCATGACAATGACTGATTTCCTTCGCTACCTCTTCATACGATTTCAATCCATGAAAAATAACCTGATCGCCTAAGCCCATTTCTCGAGCCCGGGTTTCGAACAATGAATCGGTATTACCAATGAAATGCATTTCAAAACCGGTACGCTGCGCTGTTAGCTGAAGAATGGCCTGTAAGATTCCTTCCACATTTTTTAGTGGTATCATATTGGAAATATGCAAAAAGCGGAACGGCCGGTTGGCTGTTACCGGCTGATACCGGAATAAACGGGTATCCACCACATTGGGTATCACCCTGAAGGAACGGGGATAAACCCATTGCTGCATATCCTGGCCCAGACTGTTGCTCACCGTGGTTAATTCCGTTGCATGCTTCACGATGGAGCGAACCAACATACGGTACAACCGATTCCGGGTACGAAAATGATCATCCAGTGCATCGTTGTAAATACCATAATGTTCGGTAAGAATATAGGGAATCCCGAAACGCCATTTCCAGATCAGGGCAATCACACCGGCCTTCATGGTTATATGCACATGCACCAGATCGGGTAAGCCCTGCTCTTTACGATGTTGTTCATGAATACGGTAATAGTTCCACAAACCTTTCAGTTTATTCCACCATCCGCTCTTCACCGGATTGTAATAAATATGTTCTTCCAGATTACTATTCACCTGATGATAGTCTTTCTCCTGTACAGGTACCCGGCTTTTATGTACATACACTACCGAGACCGGAGTGGAAAGCGAAGCAGCAATGGCATGGCGTTTCACAAAATCACCTTCATAAACATCTTCCCGGTTAGGATACCAGCTGCATAACCACCAGATCTTTTTCATTTCAGCCGTGAAAATAAATGGAAAAGCATTTCCGGTACCCGGAAAACAAAATGACTTTATTTCTGAATACCATTGCTCTTCAGATTTTAAGAATAATTCTCATCTTGCACCCATGTTTCATTCCCTGTTTCTGCTAACAGGCATTCTTTTACTGCTCTGCTATTCGGTACTCATTCTCTATTACCGGAAGGCCTGGTTTGGGATTCCGGCATTCAGAGTAGAGAAAGGCTTTCAACCCAAAACCCGTATTACTCTTTGTATAGCTGCCCGGAATGAAGAAGCTGAGATCGGTCCTTTGCTTCAGGATATTCAGAAACAATACTATCCTTCTTCTCTGATGGAAGTAATTGTTGTGGATGATTTTTCGGAAGACCGGACTGCCTCCATCGCGAAATCGTTCCCTTGGGTACGTTGTCTGTCCTTAAGCGATTGGCCCGGTTTTGATGCACAGGAAGCCAATAAAAAAAAGGGGATCAGTCTGGCTATTGCTGAAAGTTCCGGTGAACTGATTGTATGCACCGATGCCGATTGCCGGATGGGACCCTATTGGCTGCTCAGTCTGGTTTCGTTTTATGAAAAACACCGTCCGGTATGTATGGCAGCACCGGTTCTGTATACGAATGTTACCGGCATACTATCTACGTTTCAATCCTTAGATTTTTCAATGATGCAGGCCATCACTGCTGCAACTGTGGAAAGTAGCAGTGGCAGTATGTGTAATGGAGCCAATTTGGCCTATACCCGCCGGGCCTGGGATCAGGTGGGAGGATATGCCGGCATTTCGCAAATTGCCAGTGGCGATGATATGTTGCTGATGCATAAAATGGAAATGGAATTTCCGGGACGAACCCGCTGGATCCGATGTATGGAAGCCGTTGTATGGACGCGTGCACAACAAAGCATTCGCGGATTTCTGAATCAGCGTATCCGTTGGGCTTCAAAATCGCTGCATTACCGCGACCGGAAAATCCAATGGGTTTTGTTATTGGTTTACCTTTTCAACCTGTATTTGGCCGGCTTAGGGTTCCTGTTGTTTTGGAAAGATTGGTACGGGTTCGAATGGCTGCTTTTTCTCTCCTTAAAAACCATCGTTGAAATGAGCTTACTTTGGCCCTTCGCCCGCTTTTCGGGGAAAGAAAAAGAATTGTGGTATTTTCCGCTTCTCCAGCCACTGCATATTTTGTATATTCTATATAGTGGTCTCAGGGGTTTAACCGGTTCCTACGAATGGAAACAACGAACAGTCCGATAAAGCAACCCACCCGGGTTTCCCGGTTCCGGCAACGATTTTTCCGGAATACGATGGCTATCGTATCCTTAAGCTATATTCTTCTCCTGGTTCTTGTTGCTGTGTTTTGTTATATACTGGCAACCGACGACAGCCCGGATGCCAATACCCCGCACATGGAGTTGTCGACCCTGAAACCCGGAAGCCGGGTATTATTTTTAAAAAAATATCTGCCCGACCCGCCGGCACAGATCTCGTGGTGGCAATATCTGGCAGGAGGTCAATCCAGAAATTCGTTGTGGATTCCAATAAAAAACTATCGCTTCAGTCACGATTCCGTATGGGTGCAACATATTCTGGACGAAGAAAACAGTGAAGAAGTAAGCCTTCCGCTCCGGCAATGTATTCCTCATGGCCCGCTTCCGGCCAACCCCGAAAAAGTATTGATCGGTAGTGAATACTTTCTGCTGGGCACCGATCGTTTTGGCCGTGATTTATGGTCGCGTTTACTCATTGGAACCCGTGTGAGTATGGCGG
>CAYWKR010000254.1:0-3775 GCA_964458785.1 uncultured Bifidobacterium sp.
TTAGCAGTCAGCCAACGGGGTGCACCTACTTTATGAAAAGTCCATCCGGTATCGAGATAGATGCTTTCGCTTTGTGCAAAAAGTCGTATCGATGAACACAGGAAAAACAACAGGAAAAATCCCTTCATTCTCAGGGGGTATAATCCATGGTGAGTTTACGGATGCGCTTCAGGGGACCGGCACAATAGCTGCTATGGCAGTGGATACAGGCATTGATAACCGCTGTATAATGTTCACGCTGATGCTCTTTACTACTCATCAGGGTTCGCCAGGCGCCTTCAATAATTTTGGCATTATTATAGAACAGGGGTTCCAGTACCGATGAATCGGTGGGTTCGGCAGTCCAGAAGGGCATCAGGGGAAAACGCATGGAATCCACTGTTTCTCCCTGCCGGATATGTGCCCTTATGCTATCGCAATGATCGGCCATTTGTCGCATCATCAGCGCCATGGGTTTCGGATGGTTGGGATCCTTTACCGGCGTACAGTTTTCATTGTTCTCTTCCGTTGAAGTGGCAGCGGTTTTAGGTTCACTACTGCTTGAGCAAGCCAGTAACCCGGCCCAAAGAAAGGTGGCTACTATGATCAGTGTACGGAGTGTCATTTGATAATTACACCTTTGGCTTCAAATACTAATTCTTTTTTAGGTTCCGTAATGGCTGCAATTTCTTCCTTGCTTTGGCCATCATCTTTTGCAAATTCTTTCAGTTCATCGACTGAAGTTTCTTCCACAGAAGCAAAACCATCCACAATGGCTGTTTTACCGGAAGCATCTTTGGGCATAAAAAATCCGTAATCCTTAAAGGTGACACGTATGGTAGAACCATCGTGATTTTTTAATTCCATCCAGCATCCTTTTTTCTGACAAACGGCATCGATCGTTCCGGTGAGTTTACAATCCATTTTTTTATTTTCTCCCATCCGGGCTTTCAAACTGTCGGTAGGAATAGCACCCTCTTCCGTTATTTTCTCCCCGAAATATTGAGGCGCGGCTACTGCTTCGGTTTTTGTTTCGCTATTTTTCTTTTCAGTATCTGTGGCGGTATTCTGGCAGGAAGCGAATACGATACTGGACCACAGGAGGAATGCAAAGGTTCTCATATTTTCAATTTTAGAGTCCAAATATAATCACCCGAACGTTAGGATGGCTTACCAAAATGCAGGTTGAGTTGATTTAGAATAGCCTTGATTTCCATGGCATCCGTTATGGTGTACTGCAGGGTTTCGTTCATCGAAGACGGTGAAAAAACACCTTCCGGATGAAACGCTTTTCGGGCGGCCGTATGAAATTCGCTGAATGGGGCAAAACGTGCTATTTCCATCACATTGCGACTATTGAGACCGGAACCCGGCATGATGCAAATCTTACCGGCAGCTTCTTCCGTCAGCTTTTTTAATAATCCCAGTCCTTGCATCACCTGTGGGTATTGGCCACTACTGAGAATCCGGTTGTAGCCTTCTTTAATCAGTTGTTCCATGAGGCGAAGTGGGTTCACACTTCGATCGAAAGCGCGGTGAAAGGTGAGTTGCATATGAATGGCTTCGCTACGCATCTGACGAATAAATTCCAGATCACCATTTCCATCGGATAATAAGGCGCCAACCACTGCACCAGGAAAACCCAGCTCACGACAAAGCCGTAAGTCTTCCAGCATAACTTTTTTTTCTTCCGCTGAATACACAAAGTCGCCCCCTCTGGCCCGGATAATAGGGAATACAGGAATTTTTATCATGTCCTGAATTATTTTCAGGGTTCCATACGATGGAGTGGTGCCTCCTTCTTCCGGGTTTTCACACAACTCGATGCGATGTGCTCCGGCTGCTTCTGCAACCCGTGCACCTGTTATACTAAAGCAGGCAATTTCGAGTGTATAATTATTAGTCATGCGATGAACTGAAATACGATTCGGCGCTTATAATTTCAGCCCCATCTTCGTGATGTACTGCCATCGTAAAACCGGGTAGCATTGAAAAACAACCGGTTTCCCCGGAAGGGTTTATGGCGATGAAGCCAATCTGAATTTTCTTTGCCTTTTCTTCCCCGCGCAAACGAATCACCCGCTCTACAGCCAGTTCGCATGCCCGTTGTGGCGACTTTCCGTGCCGCATGGCTTCCACTACGGTATGGCTACCACAGATACGCACTACTTCTTCACCCACACCGGTTGCAGTAGCTGCACCAACTTCATTATCGACAAACAAACCGGCCCCGATGATGGGAGAATCTCCTACCCTGCCATGCAGTTTATACGCCATGCCGCTGGTGGTACAGGCTCCACTGAGATTACCCATGATATCCATAGCCAGCATACCGATGGTATCGTGGTTATTTTTAATCCGCTCTTCAATATCCCGTACTGTAATCATCGGGTCGTATTGCGAAGTTCGCATCCATTCTTTCCACGCGGCTTCAGCTTTGGGCGTCAACAGGTTTTCCTTTTTCAATCCATGCAGTATAGCCAATTGAAAAGCGCCTTCGCCTACGATTTGTACGTGGGGCGTTTTTTCCATCACCAAACGGGCTACGCTGATAGCATGAACAATATGTTCGAGACACATTACTGAGCCGATATTCCCCAGATGATCCATGATACAGGCATCGAGGGTAACCTTTCCATCGCGATCGGGAAGACCGCCCAGGCCTACGCTCTGATCATCAGGATCGGCTTCGGGTACCATCACGCCCTGATGAACTGCATCGAGGGCGGAACCTCCTTTGGATAATACATCCCAGGCGGCTGCATTGGCCTTTACATTCGGTGCCCAGGTACTGATTACTTTAGGGGTTGTGTTGCCGGGGGACTGCGTTTGCGATATGAGTTGTTGGGGCAAAGCCAGTACAGGACTCAGCGCGGCAACATTTTTTACAAAGGATCTGCGGTTCATATTTCGATATTGAACGCTAATGTAAGCCGGAACGGAGAAAGGAAGTTGCCTGAACCGTTTTTGCGTTGAATCCGTATTGAATGATTGTGAAAACCATTATCAGGAATACAGCGATTCAATAATTAATCTACCATGGAATTCGCGAATGACAAAAAACGATGACGAAAATAATATACTGCATTTAGAGATGGATGATGAGGTGGTGGATAGTTCTGATTCAGACATCAATCATAAATTAGTGCAGGAAATTCATCATTATAGTTTAAGTTTAGAATGTACAAAATTGTAATAGCGATTTAGTTCAACCCTATTCATTCCAAGTATTTACCATGAACCAACACAACGAAACGATTGAAACCTGGAATAATATCGCTTCTTTGTATGAAGAGCGCTTCATGGATCTGGATTACTATAATGAAAGCTATGACTTTGTCTGTGAATCTCTTAAAAAGCCGCATGCAAGAGTATTGGAAATAGGTTGCGGACCGGGAAATATTACGAAGTACTTTCTGACTAAAAAACCCGATTTAGACTGGCTGGGTACCGATGTCGCTCCCAATATGATTGCATTGGCCAAAAAAAATAATCCTACCGCACAATTTCGAATACTGGATGCCAGAGCCATCAACCAATTGGACATTCAGGCAGACCTGATTGTTTGCGGGTTTTGTGTGCCCTATTTATCCCCCACCGAATGCCGGCAGTTTTTCGAAGACGCCAGCAAGCTGCTCACCCTGCATGGTATGCTGTATGTGAGTTTTGTAGCCGGCGATCCGCAATTATCAGAATTTAAAACAAGCAGTGGAGGGCGGGTATATTTTCAATACCATACAGTACATTCTATAGTACAATACCTGCACGATTCAGATTTCACTTTGTTAAAGACCTT
>CAYWKR010000255.1:0-3767 GCA_964458785.1 uncultured Bifidobacterium sp.
AAAGGAAGTGGATAAGAAGAGTGAAGAGGATGAATATGACGTAAAATTGTCGAAGGGTGAATCCGATGGGAAATACCATGGTGAAAAGCGGGTTATAAAAGACGAAAATGAGGAAGCGGTTGAAGAAGAAATGATGGTTCGGGAGAAAAAAGTGAAACAACGTCCCGGTTATTATACCACCTATGGCACATACAAGCCGTACAATGAAAAACGTCCTAAGTATGATAAATACTATGAAAATGGACGTCCGCCGGTGAATGCCGAACCCAGCGAACCCGTAGTACGCGAAGAAGTGGTTATTGAAGAATCACCCCGTCATATAGAAAAGAAGGTACGGGTACGCAAGGCGAAGGAACAGGAAATTAAAATGACCGACAACGAACACGAATACAAAACCACTGTGGTAAAACGTCGTTATACTAATCTCGATGTATTCTGTGATGATCTGGATCTGGCAAAAATCCAACGCCCTGTATTCAAAGGAATTTGTGAGGAATGTGCCGAGGACGTGGATCGTATAATTACCAATAAAAACCTGAGCAGTCTGGAAAAAAATTACCAGCTGAAGCAATGTTATATGATGCGTGATAAGCGTTTAAGGGAAACCCTGGATGAAGATCAGTATAAAAAATTCCTTCGGATTAAAGATGCCGATGAATACCTGGTACTGACACACGATTCGGAATTGAAAGACGGCATCAACAACTAATAAATCAGTATAAAATCAAAAAGAAAATATGCACGTGTTGCATATTTTTTTTTACTCTCTACAATATGAAAAGAATACTCATCTTCAGTCTGCTTTCCCTTTTACTTGTACAGGGAAATGCCCAAAACAGTTCATGGCAGAAAGGGAAAAGCGGTCGCTACGAATACCAGATGGTAACGAACGATCCGATGAAAGCCCGCTATTACAAACTGGCTAATGGTTTAACCGTTATCCTGAGTGTGAATAAAGAAAAACCGCGTATCCAGACTATTATCGCTACCAAAGCCGGATCCAAAACCGATCCTTCCGATCATACCGGCCTGGCCCATTACCTCGAGCACATGTTGTTTAAAGGTACCGACCGGTATGGCAGTCTGAACTGGACCGAAGAGAAAAAATATCTCGACCAGATTGATTCGCTTTACGAGGTATACAATCATACCAGCGGCGAAAGCAAACGCACCGAAATTTATCATCTCATTGACTCGGTTTCCGGATTGGCAGCTAAATATTCGATAGCGAATGAATATGACAAGATGATGTCAATGATTGGAGCACAGGGAACCAATGCGTTTACCGATTTCGAACAAACTGCCTATATCAATGATATTCCTTCTAACCAGATCGAACGGTGGCTGAAAGTGGAAGCTGAACGTTTCCGGAACCCCGTACTTCGGATTTTTCATACCGAACTGGAGGCTGTATACGAAGAAAAGAACCGGGGGCTGGATGATGATGATGAAAAGGTATATGAAACCCTGTTTGCACAGTTATTTCAAAAACATAATTATGGATTGCAGACCACCATTGGAACCATAGAACATTTAAAAAATCCTTCTCTAAAGGCCATTCGTGAATATTTCTACAAAAATTATGTTCCGAATAATATGTGTGTTGTGATGGCCGGCGACTTCAATCCTGATTCGGTGATAGTGAAAATAGATCAGGCCTTTTCGTACATGAAACCTCATCCGGTACCGGAATATACCTTTGAAAAGGAACAGGAAATTTCTTCGCCCCGTATTTCTTCGGTGTACGGACCAGATGCCGAATACCTGAACATGGCATTCCGCTTTCCGGGTGCCAACTCGAAAGAAGCCATGATGCTGGAACTGATGAGTAATGTATTATCCAATGGAAGTGCCGGATTGCTGGATTTGAATCTGGTAAAAAAGCAACAGGTATTGAGTGCCAGTGCCGGTGCCTATCAATTGAAAGATTATAGTGTATTATTTCTGGAAGGAAAAGCACGTATTGGTCAGGATCTGGAAAATGTAAAAGAACGATTACTGGAGCAAATTGCTATTCTTCGCACCGGTCAGTTCGATGAGGCTATTCTGAAATCCATTATCAACAATTACCGTAAATCATTAATTCAGCAACAGGAAAGCAATACCGGCCGGGCCTTCTCTTTGCTGAGGGCATTTACCTCCGGTGTGGAATGGGATCGTCAGGTGGCAGCGGTGAATGAAATGAGTAAGCTTACGAAGAAAGATATAGTAGCGTTTTGTAACAAGTGGCTGAATAATAATTACGTATGTGTGTACAAGCGAAATGGTACCGATTCCCATACGCAGAAAATTGTTAAGCCTGCTATTACACCCGTTGAAGTGAACCGGGAAGCGCAAAGTGAATTTTTGAAGTCGGTTGCCGCCATGGAAGCCCGTGATATACAACCCAAATTTGTTGACTTTAAAAAAGATATTCAATCGCATACCTTCAGTTCGAATGCACAACAAGTGCCTTTATTACTGGTTCCTAATATCACCAACCGTTTGTTTACCCAGTATTATTATATCGAAGCCGGATCCATGCATAATAAACTGTTCCCCATAGCCATGGAATATTTACAGTATTTGGGAACCGACCGGTATTCAGCCGATGAAATCAGTCAGAAATTTTATGCCCTTGCCTGTGAGTTTGGTATTAATGCGGCTCAGGATGAAAGCTATGTATACCTGAATGGATTGCAGGAGAATTATGCGGATGGGCTGGCTTTATTTGAACACCTGTTGAAAAATTGTAAGGCTGATCCCAGGGCGCTTCATCAGATGATTGAGGATATGAAAAAGAAACGGAGCGACCAGAAACTCAACCGGAATTCGATACGGGCAGGCTTACGGTACTATGCACAATATGGCGCACGCAATCCGTTTAATAACGTACTCAGTAATGCCGAACTTGATGGTATAAAGGCCGATGAGTTGATTCGTATTCTGCATTCCCTGACCAGTTACCCGCATCAGATTTTATATTATGGTCCGGCTACACTACCAGAGCTCACAAAAACACTCAGTATTCATCATCCATTGGTGAAGCAGTTTACTCCTTTACCGGTGGCTGTGCCTTATACCTTTACACGACAAACAAGTAATGAAGTACT
Organism: uncultured Bifidobacterium sp.; assembly: GCA_964458785.1. Classification (GTDB taxonomy): domain Bacteria; phylum Bacteroidota; class Bacteroidia; order Chitinophagales; family Chitinophagaceae; genus OLB11. Next base: position 3,093 of record CAYWKR010000255.1, read on the forward strand.
TTTTGCCGATTACGATATGGTGCAGGCAGAAATTCAATGGTTCAGAAATGGGAATGTGTATGACCCGAAAAAGGTTCCTGTTATGACTTTATTCAATGAATACTTCGGAGGAAATATGAGTGGTATTGTATTTCAGGAAATCAGAGAGAGCAAGGCATTGGCCTATTCTACCTATGCTACGGTAGCGAATCCGCGCAAGCAGAATGAACCGGTGTATTCGCTGGCCTATGTGGGTTGTCAGGCCGACAAGATGAAAGAAGCGGTGGATGGTATGCAGGAATTATTGAATCATTTACCTGCTTCGGAAAAATTATTTTCTAATTCACAGAAAAGCATTCGGAATTCTATTTCAGTGAATCGCGTTACAAAAACTGATCTCCTATTCAATTATTTAAATGCACGACGGAAGGGATTGGATCATGATTTGAATAAAGATGTTCTGGAACAGGTTTCGGCCATGACCTTTAAGGATATTGATCAGTTTCACCGGCAACAATTGTCGAATCAGATGTATACACTGGCGGTACTGGGAAGTGATTCAAAAATGAATTGGGATATTCTGAATCGTTTTGGTACGGTGAAGAAACTCACTCTGGAACAGATTTTCGGTTATTAAAAAGATCACTGATTTTCAATAAAAAAGGCTGTCTCTAATGAGCAGCCTTTTTTTTATAT
>CAYWKR010000256.1:0-3765 GCA_964458785.1 uncultured Bifidobacterium sp.
GGTTTACGATTCTGCGCATCAGAATTTTACGCATTACGACAGCCTCATGCTTCAGGGAAAAAACATTACATCTGAATATTTCTGCTTTCTTCATCGCGATCAGAATCAGGGTATCTGGTTCAGTAACCGGGGCCGTGGCCTTTGCTACTACCATCCGGTGTCGGGCGTAGTAAAGCAATTCGACATCCCGTACATTGATCCGTCGCATACAGGACGTGATCCGTTTGGAATGAACACCGCTGTAAGTTTATATGCCGAACCCGGTGGCCCCTTTTGGATTACCTGTCCCAATGGATTGTATTCGTTCGATACAGCGAAATCAAAATTTACCTATTACCCATGTCCGATTCAGGGCGACCGAAGAGTGGATTGTTTTGGCGGTTTACGTCCGGCAGGGAACGAAGGATTTTGGTTGTACTCCACGGCAGGTGGTCTTACCTGGTTCAACCGAAAAGAAAAACGGTTTACCAATTATCTTTTCAACCGGCAATCCATCAGCACAGCCCTTAATAATACCATCTATTCTATCTCGTTTCGAAACCCGAAAGAAATCTGGGTTTGTACCAGCGACAGTGGACTGGGTGTATTTCATATTCCAAGTGGAACCTTCCGATTCAGGAAACAGAGAGAGGAAGGTGAAAAAAATGCAACCAAGCTGATACAAAGTCGCCAGGGAGTTTGGTTCCTGCTTTCATCGAACCGCCTCTTTCGGTACAATCCACAGAACGATCTCTTCCACTTCGAAAAAATGGATGTTGCCAATACACAAAGCCGCACCCCTCTGCAGATACGTCGCATCTTATCCGATCCGGATTATCATGCTTTGTATATGGCTACTGATATTGGGAAAGGATTGGTTATTTACGATTCGGTTCGCCATCAACTTATCAGTTTACCGGTTGAAACCCATCCCTTGAGTGGCGACGAATTTATGCGGGTTTGGGATATTCAGAAAGATGCCCAAAACCGTTACTGGGTTTTATCGAGAGATTACATTTATGAACTGGACCGAAAGAATAAAAAACTGAAAAGGTTAAATACCCTTTTTGTTCAGCCTGCACGAAAATATCCAACCCATAAAAATTTTATCCGCGATCAGCAGCAACATCTTTTTGTATTAAGTGAAGATGGTCATCTCTTTCCGTTGCTTCCGGAAGAAAAAATGGTTACCGCATGGCCGGTTTTACCCGGGCAGCCATCCCGTATACTGCAGGCAGCCTTCGACCTGCAAAATAGGTGCTGGATACTTGGACCAGATTCACTCGGTTACCTGAATCCGGAACGAACAAAATTCACGTTGCTTTCGAACCCCGATTTGAAAATATTTCAAACCAATGGTATCAATGGTTTTCAAAGTCTGCAGGATGGCAGTATCTGGATCAGCAGTTTGAATAAAGGACTGTTGAAGCTGTGGATCGATTCTGCAGGCCATGTTCAGACAAAAGTCTGGAATATGGAAAACGGATTGCCTACGCAGCGGATTTTTTCTCTGAAGTCGGATGATAAAGGCAATCTATGGATACCTACTGTATTGGGTTTAGTGGTCCTGAATCCGCAAACAAGACAGGCACAGGTATATAATCATCGCAATGGAATAGATCGGAGCAGTTTACAACCTATGTGTTCACAGGCGGGACCGGGCATTTTTTATTTAAGTACCGAAGGAAAGATCTGCCAGGTGAACTACCATAAACTGCAGGATGTGAGTGATAGTCCACAGGTATACTTCTATAATTTCCGGGTATTTAATGAAGAACGTTTGCTTTCACGGGATGAGATTACACTGCAACCCGGCGAAAACTTCTTTTCCATTGAATTCAGTTGCCTGGATTTCTTAAATCAGAACCGGCACAATTTCAGCTACCAGTTAATAGGGTGGGATAAGGACTGGGTTTCGTGCGGAAACCGTCGATATGCCAGTTATACCAATCTGAATGGTGGCGATTATATTTTCCGGGTACGGGTAGCTACACCCGATGGGGTGTGGAGTAAGATACGCGAACTCAAAGTACATATCCTAACCCCGTTCTATAAAAAAAACTGGTTCGCAGCTGCCCTTATTTTCATTTTTGCCTTCGTGGTGTTTATGCTCTATTTGTACAGGGTTCGTTCGATAGAAAATACCGAAAAACTGAAGACCGAATTCAACCGGCAACTGGCTGAATCGCGTATGGCCGCTCTTCGTGCTCAAATGAATCCGCATTTTATTTTCAACTGCCTGAACTCCATTAACCGCTATGTGATCAAAAGCGAAATCAAAACAGCTTCTTTATACCTGACCCGTTTTGCACGACTCATCCGTCTGATACTCGATAATTCGGAAAATAAATTCGTGGTACTCAGTAATGAACTGGAAGCCCTGCGTTTATATATCGAAATGGAATCGCTACGCTTCGATCAGCGTTTCACATTCGATATTCATGTGGAAGAGAACATCGAAACCGATCAGATTGAAATTCCACCGCTGTTGATTCAACCCTTTGTAGAAAATGCTATTTGGCATGGATTGCTTCACAGGGAATCGGAAGGTCATCTGCAAATCAATCTCAGACTGGACGATCCGTTTTTAGTATGCGAAATTATTGATAACGGAATTGGAAGAGAAAAAGCCAAAGAATATAAAAGCAAAACAGCACCTACACGAAAATCGCTGGGAATGAAGCTTACCGAGGAACGCTTGAAAATGAATTCCGGACCCGATAGTGGTTCTCAGAAAATTGTAGATTTGAAAGACGAACATGGTTTGGCCACCGGCACCATGGTTATTTTACACATCCCCATATAATAGCAGTATGATAAAAGCCCTGATCATAGACGACGAACAGAACAGTATCGATATGCTGGAGTGGTTACTTAAAACCTATTGCCCCGATGTGGAAATACTGCACACCTGCAATTCGGCCGAGGAAGGTATACATGCATTACGAAAACATGAACCGGATATCGTTTTTCTGGATATTGAAATGCCTAAGATGAATGGATTTGATATGCTTGAAGCGATAGGCACCCCTCCATTTGAAATTGTTTTTATTACAGCCTACGACCATTTTGCCGTCCGCGCATTTCGTTATGCAGCACTTAATTACCTGCTGAAACCGGTAGATCCTGATGAATTAATGAAAACAATTCAACGGCTGAAGGAAAAAAAGAGCAGTCCATCCGGAGATCAGTTGCAGCTTCTTTTTCAGAATTTATTGAATAAAGAAAATAAAGTAGACCGGATCGCCTTATCCACCGGCGATGGTCTGGTGTTTGTACAAACCCGTGATATTTGTTACTGTCAGGCTGAAAGCAATTATACACGGGTTGTGATGGCCGATGGACAACGAATGATGGTTGCACGTACCTTAAAGGACATCGACGACACCCTTGCCGGCAAAGATTTCTTTCGGGTGCATCATTCCTATCTGGTCAATATCAATCATATATCCCGCTTTGTGAAAGGCGATGGAGGATATATTGTTATGCCCGACAAGACTGAAATTACCATTGCCCGCAGTAAACGCGACGATTTCTTCCGTTTGTTTGCCCGTTTCTGACCGGTTTATTACTCAGAAATCCGGTCAGTTACTCAAAAATCCGGTTAGCTGCTAAGTAAGAATCCGGACTGGATTCCGGCTGTACTACGTTTGGGTTATGAATAACAAACCACGACGCGGAACAGGATTATTCAAACGAAATGCAGCAGACTTTCTGTTTCTCTGTATTCTGTTGATACTCTGTCTGCTCCTGGTGCTGCTATTAAAATTATAAAATCACGACTAT
>CAYWKR010000257.1:0-3760 GCA_964458785.1 uncultured Bifidobacterium sp.
ATGCGTTAATTGTATATGCCAATGGAGCGTATGGAATTGAAAAAATTTTAAACAGTGCTGAGAAAAAAGCCTGCAGTTTCGAACGCATTTATTTTTCGCGGGGCAGTGATGAAGAAATTTATAAGGAACGAAAACAATTAGGTCGTCTGCTTTCAGAAAAAGTACTGGAATCGATACAATACGACCTTCGCAATACCATCTTTTCGTTTATTCCGAATACGGCTGAAACGGCTTTTTACGGACTAATAAAAGGAGCCGAAGCCTATCTGAATGAAATTAAACTGAAACGGATTCAATCCTGGAATAAAGATTTCGATGAAGAGAAACTACGGGAAATGATAGAACGCCGGGTTCGCATCGAAAAAATTGCGATCAAGGATGTGAAGATGCGAACATTTATTACCGAAGACACGGCACGAAATGAAATGGTGCAGCATGTGTACGATATCACCTATGGCACGGTGCGTTCTGGTATCGACTCCCTGGTGGTGATCGATGATTCCATTGTACGTGGTACCACACTGAAAGAAAGTATCATCCGGATGCTGGACAGGTTGGGTCCGAAAAAAATTACCATTGTCTCTTCAGCTCCGCAAATCCGTTATCCCGATTGTTATGGTATTGATATGAGTAAGATGGGTGAATTTATTGCCTTTCAGGCTGTGGTATCCCTTCTGAAAGAACAGGGGCAGGAACATCTTCTGAATGATGTATATGCCGAATGTGTTCAGGCCGAAAAATCGAACCGCCTGAAGAATACCAATTTCGTGAAGCGGATTTATAAACAATTCACCATTGACGAAATTAACCGGAAGATTTCGCAGATGCTCCGTGCCGATGATGTAAAAGCTGAAGTGGAAATTATTTATCAAACCATCGAAAACCTGCACGAAGCCTGTCCCCATAACCAGGGCGATTGGTACTTCACCGGCGATTACCCTACCCCTGGTGGTAATATAGTGGTGAACAAAGCCTTCATGAATTATATGGAAGGCAAAGACGGACGAGGTTATTGAATTCAAAGAACATCCCTGCTTTCATTTAATATTGTGGTATGATAGTATTCGATCGATTTACGCTTTCCAACGGACTCCGTTGCCTTGTACACAACGACCCCAGTACACCTATGGTGGCTGTAAATGTGTTATACGATGTTGGCGCCCGTGATGAAGATCCCGAACAAACCGGTTTTGCGCATTTATTCGAACATCTGATGTTTGGCGGCTCGGTAAACATACCGGAGTATGATGAACCGCTGCAAATGGCCGGAGGAGAAAACAATGCCTATACCACCAACGATATTACCAACTATTATATTCAGCTTCCGGCAAAAAATATTGAAACGGCATTCTGGCTGGAGAGCGACCGCATGCTGAGTCTGGCATTCAGCAAGAAGAGTCTGGAGGTACAACGTAAAGTAGTATGTGAAGAATTTAAGGAACACTATCTCAACAAGCCGTATGGTGATCTCTGGTTCTATTTACGTGAACTGTGTTATAAACAACATCCGTATCGCTGGATGACCATAGGAAAAAAATTATCGCATATTGAAGATGCCACACTGGAAGATGTTCGCCGCTTTTTTTTCAAACATTATCGGCCTACGAATGCCATTCTTTGTGTAGCAGGCAATATTTCAACCGATGAAGTAAAACAACTGGCCGAAAAATGGTTTGGGACTATTGAAGCTGGTACTCCCTATCAGCGTCAGCTTCCGGTTGAACCCGAACAAACCGAAGCCAGGGTTTTACGAGTAGAGAAAGAAGTTCCGGTTTCCGTATTGATGCTCGCATTTCATATTCCGGCCCGATTGCATCCCGATTATTATGCCTGTGATTTATTGACCGATATATTATCCGGCGGACAGTCATCCCGTTTGCATCAACGATTGGTGAAGGAAAAAAAATTGTTCAGCCAGATCGATTGTTATCATACCGGAAGTGTCGACACCGGTCTGCTGGTGATCGATGGTAAGCTGCTACCCGGTACTTCCGAAGATGAAGCGTTGAACGCTATATGGGAAGAATTGGATCGTCTGAAATCTGAACCCGTAAGTATACAGGAGTTGGAAAAAGTAAAGAACAAGGTGGAAAGCATGATTGCCTTTGAAGATCTGAGCTTATTGAACCGGGCAAATAATCTGGCCTTCTACGAACTGCTGGGCGATGCCTCTCGTATGAACCGTGAATTCAGTTATTATCAGGCGGTGAATCCTGAAACATTGCAACGGGTAGCCAATGAAATTCTGACTCATTCCCGTTCCAATACCTTGTATTATATGGCGAAAGCAGGTTCAACAACCCTTGCCATGGAAGAGAATGAAGAAGAGGAAGAGGTGCATTAAACCACCTTTTTATACCGCAGGCGAAGGGAGTTCACAATCAGTACCACATCACTCAATGCCATAATACCTGCTCCCCAGGTAGGTGTCAGTAAACCGGCGGCAGCTACCGGAATGGCAACTACATTGTAGGCAAAAGCCCAGAATAAATTCTGCCGTATGGTACTGTATGTATTTTTACCTAAACCCACGGCCATAGGTAAAAGCGAAAGACGGTTTTTCAGTAATAACATCTGAGCACTCTGCATGGCGATTTGCGAGGCCTGACTGAGCGAGATACCTACTGTTGCCCTTGCCAGTGAGGGGGCATCGTTAATACCATCTCCTATCATAGCCGTTGGCATTTTTGTCATCAGCTGATCGAGGATCTCCATTTTTTGTGCAGGGAGTTTTTCACTGTACACTTCCTGAATACCCAGTTCATCGGCCAGCAAACGGCATTTACTTTCGCGGTCGCCACTCAGTAAAACCGTTTTGTACCCGGCCTGGTGTAATTGTTGCATGGCTTCGCGTGCATCCGGACGTAACTCGTCTTCCAGATCCATCCACCCGATACACTGTCCGTTACACAATACAAAAAGGTCGTGTTTTTCGATGATGCCCAACTCCAGTACCAAACGAAAGGATCCCAATTGATAATGTTCGCCATTCATTCCCTTTGCATGCAACCCAATCCCTTTTTCTTCCCTGATATCCTGAAGGATCATAGGTGTGCTGCCCGCCCATTGTTGAACGATACATTGTGCTATGGGATGCGAAGAATGTTGTTCTATGGCCAATACCAGCGACCTGAATTTTTCATCATCCCATTGAGTACTATATTTTCCAATACTAAGTTTTCCGGTAGTGAGTGTACCGGTTTTATCGAAAACAAATTGCCGGATATCTTTCAGTTTCTCCAGCGTATCACCTCCTTTAATCAGTATTCCATTGCGGGCTGCTCTTCCCATTCCCACCATCACTGCAGCCGGTGTAGCCAGTCCCATGGCACAGGGACATGCAATTACCATCACAGCAATAGTACGCATCATGCTATGTTGTACATCCATTCCAATAAAAAGATAATTCACCAGAAAGGTCACTATCGCAAAAGCAATCACCAGGGGAACAAATACGGCACTGATTTTATCGGCTAGTTTTTGTAATGGTGGTTTGGCTGCCTGTGCCTGATTCACCAAACGTATAATATGAGCCAGCACTGTGTCGGAGCCAATGGCTGTGATCCGGCCCCGTACATGTCCTTCCACCAATAGCGAACCACCTACCAGTGACTCGTTATTTGATTTTCGCACAGGAATACTTTCACCACTCATCATACTTTCATCGGCAAAGGCTTCTCCATGAATCACGATGGCATCCATTGGAACTTTATCGCCCTCATTAATCTGCACTTCATCCCCCACACGCAGAAAACTATTG
>CAYWKR010000258.1:0-3753 GCA_964458785.1 uncultured Bifidobacterium sp.
TAACTATTTTCATCCATATCTATACTAGAATCTTCACTTTATACTATTCTTTTTGCAGTTTGTGTCCTGATTTCTATCGAATCAGTGGCGCGGGATACTGTTACTGTAATTACGATCTCAGATCCCAATCTGATTCCCAAGAACGCTGTAATTCAGCGCTTACCTAAACAGGTGGCAGACAGTACCCGCTTTGTGCAGAAACCGGTACTCACCCAGGGAGAAAAGCCCGGAAATATCGGTAACCTGCACGTCAGCAAATCCATTTATGGAACCTATACTGATTATATTCTCGAGTATGTAAAGGCATACAAAGACAATTTTGGTCAACGCATCGATCGGATTAAAACAAAAAATAAAGGATATTTTGCCTTAATGGATAATGTGATGCGGAGATATGGATTACCACGTGAATTGAAGTCCCTCGCCATTATCGAATCTGCCTTGAATTGTAATGCCGTTTCTTCAGCCGGGGCAGTGGGTCCCTGGCAGTTTATGGAAACCACCGCCCGTGAATTGGGGCTGAGAGTGGACGGACGTACCGATGAACGGAAGGATTTTTATAAAAGTACACACGCTGCAGCCCGATACCTGAAGCAATTGCATGGTATGTTTCACGACTGGTTATTGGTAATTGCATCCTATAACTGCGGTCCTGCACCGGTTCTTCGGGCCATCAATAGCGGATTAGGACGAAGCTTCTGGGATATTAAACCCCGTTTGCCCAAAGAAACACAGAACCATGTGATGGCCTTTATTGCCACCTCATCGATGATAGAAAAAGTATGTAATGTTCTTGGACTCGGTGAATATCCCAAAGGAGCAAAAGCTCCCAGGGCTGATTTCTCAGCATTCCAGAAAAGTGCCGATGATCTGGATGTGAGCGATGATGCCGACACTAATAAACCAGCATTCACGCAGGAAGAACTAGATAAAATGGCTATCCTGAAAGTAAAAGGAGCCTATAAAATTCAGGCCATAGCTCAATTATTAAATGAAGATCCGGTTCGTCTGAAGCGATGGAATCCATCCTTTGAAACTGAATTGTTGAGTAGCAGCAGCCCCGTGCACCTGAGAATTCCAATTGAAAAATTGGAACAGTTTATACTTCAGAAAGATAAAATACTGCAGGCTTCCCGCAAGTATTAGTATCCGATGCCCCGCTATTTTATTGAGTTAAGTTATAAGGGTACCGCATTTCAGGGGTTTCAGATTCAGGATAAAGGTATAACTGTACAGGGGGAGGTGAACAAAACCCTTCAAACCTACTATCGGCAGCCCGTTCAAACTACCACCTCAAGCAGAACCGATTCCGGTGTTCACGCCAGGCAAAATTTTCTGCATTTTGATGCCGACTTTCCCATTCGTCAAAAAGATCTTTTTCACCTGAATTGTATCATCCATCCCGATATTGTTTTTCAGAATATCTATACCTGCAAAGCAGATGCACACTGTCGATTTGATGCTCTGTCCCGATCCTATTCCTATTTTCTTGAACGAAAAAAAGAACCCTTCTTACAGGAATTACGATATTACTTTCCATTTTCCCTGAATCCCGGGATCTTAAAAGAAACTGCCGATATCATTCAAAGAACACGGAATTTTCAGTCGTTCGCCAAAAGAAATTCTGATGTCACTAATTATGAATGCCATATTTATTCCTCTGAATGGATAGTGGATGAGGAAAAGAATTTATGTTTCAAAATAAAGGGAAATCGCTTTCTGCGTGGAATGGTCAGGGCCTTAGTGGCTACCCAACTCAATGTAGGCCGGGGTAAAATAACCATAGGAGAATTTGAATCGGTTATTGCATCTGGTAATTGTACTATGGCCGATTTTGGGGCTCCGGCCAAAGGGCTATTCCTCGATCAGGTGGAATATCCTTATTCAATTGATTTGCAAAAAGTTTTATAGGATTCTGATTGCATAGCAGATATTTGAAGTTCAATGCTTGTTTATCCTGAAAACCTATCGCAACAAATAGATTTTGAAATCATTCGTTCAAAACTGCTTGCCTTTTGCATGAATGAAGATGTGAGTCGGAATATTTCAGATTTGAAACCCATTTCCGATTTTCCCACACTCCTTTCATTACTTGAGGAATGCAACGAAACTTTGCTTCTGCACCACAAAGGAATAGGCCCTCCGGTAGACCGTATCCCTTTTGCTACTCCTATTTTAAAATGGCTTCGGATTGAAGAATCGGTATTATCTGCACGACAGTGTACCGAAATAAGAAAGGTTATTTCTTTGTGCCAGGAACTAAGGTCATTTTTTCAGGAATTTGAAGAACAATTCCCACGATTGCGTCACCGGAGCAGTAGAATGGAAGAAGACGATTTGCTGATTCCTGCCATTGACGAACTGATCGATGAACAATCGGTGGTTAAGGACGATGCCTCACCTACCCTCTTTCAACTACGAAAGGAATTGCATCAGAATCGATTACAGGCCGAGCGGATGTATCGTTCACATATACAGCGACTTCATAAACTCGGCTATCTCGACACCATAACAGAAAGCTTTATTAGTGGAAGAAGAGTACTGGCTATTCTCTCAGAACATAAAAGACAAGTGAAGGGAATTATTCATGGTCAATCGTCCACCGGTAAAATCACCTATATCGAACCTCAAAATCTGATCAGTATCAATAACGACCGGTTGATACTGGAAGAACAGGAAACGGAGGAAATTCAAGCTATTTTAAAAGGGTTAAGCAATTTTCTTCGACCATTTCATCCACGCATCAGTGCCTATTATAACATATTGCTTCATTTTCATTTATTGTATTGCAAGGCTATGCTGGCCAAAGAAATGGATGCTGTATTACCTCTTGTTCGTGAACACGGATTAGATACACAGTGGGAAAAAGCCTATAACCCGGTACTGTTTCTTCAGAATAAAGAAAGGAAGTTGAAAACTGAACCTTTTCATTGTTCTTTCAATTCCGATCAACGTATCATGGTCATTTCCGGACCCAATGCCGGTGGAAAATCGGTCACCCTGAAGAGTATTGGCCTTCTTCAGTTTATGATTCAATGCGGGTTGCTGGTCCCGGCATCTGCTAAAAGTATTGTATCAATGAAACATAAATTGTTGGGCGATATTGGGGATAATCAAAGCATGGAAGATGGACTAAGTACCTATAGTTCGAGACTGATTAAAATGAAGTACTTTCTTGAACATGCCGATGCGGGTACACTGTTTTTAATAGATGAATTTGGTACCGGTTCTGATCCGGATATGGGCGGCGCTCTTGCCGAGGTTATCCTGGATCATTTGAATGATGCCGGAGCTCAGGGTGTGGTTACTACCCATTATACTAACCTTAAATTACTGGCATCTCATAAACCGGGGATTTATAATTGTTGCATGTTGTTTAATCCCGGAACCCTGAAGCCTTTATATCAATTGCAGATTGGTGAACCTGGCAGCTCCTTTACATTCGAAGTAGCAGAGAAGATTGGATTAAAGCAAAGCTATCTTCAGGAAGCCAAAGAAAAACTCAGTGGTGAAAAATTGAAAATGGATCAGTTGCTCAATAGCTTACAAAAAGAGAAGAATGCGCTGTTGAAGCAACGAAGAGATTTACAAAAACAAATAGGAAAAGTTGCTGCCGAAAAACGATCCTATCAGGAATTGTCCGAAAAAATGGAAGATTCCTTTATCGAGAGTTTGAAAGACCGAGAAGAAAAGAAGAAATTGATGGAATTCGGTAAGAAGCTGATGCAACTCACCGATGAATGGATGGAAGGG
>CAYWKR010000259.1:0-3752 GCA_964458785.1 uncultured Bifidobacterium sp.
TATGAAGGATATTCCTATGAAGAATCGGCAAAGATCACCGGATTAAACGAAGGACAGGTTAAAGTGTATTTATTCCGCGCCCGGAATACCCTGAAAAAACAATTAAGTAGTGTAGCCTCAAATCTCTGAAGTCATGAACATTCACCACAACAATTACGAAAGCTTCCTGATCGACTATCTGCATGGTGAATTAGCACCGCATTTAGTCAGTGAAATGGAAACATTCATTCAACTGCATCCCGAGATACAGGAAGAAGTGGAAGCCTGGAAAGCTACCCTACTGGAACCTGAAACGGACATTTCGTTTCCTGACAAATCATCACTGTACAAAAATGAAAAGACAGGATTAGTCTTACTTCCACTTCGAAAAATACTGAGCTATGCAGCCATGCTCACCGGATTCATTGCTTTTATCTACATCCTGAAACCCTCCTCCCCTGAACCGGGTTCAACCGTAAAAACGGTTCAAAGAACAAACCCTCCGGATTCCACACCTGCCATGACTTCGAAAACCCCGGAACCGGCTGTACCTTCTACGTTTAAAGCCGTTATACCTTCTTCCGTTAAACGTCAAAAACAACTACCTGCATCCGAAAAATTAGCAGAAACTCAACCCGATCTGCACCCTTCAGAACCTATTCATCCAATACCTGACAGTGCCCACGTACAAATTGCCCATAGTATTCCGGCACTCATTCATCCCAAGGAGGAAATTTCGGCATCAACTGCTCTATCTGAAAACGAGGCTACCCTTCAGACTCCATCTGCTGTAAGTGAATCTGAACCGGCTTTACTGGTTTTGAATCAGGAAAAACATCCCCGTCTGCTGAAAATACTGGATCGCATTCTTCATACCCGTCAACAATTGCGTGAAGGGAAACAACAATTACAGGAAACCGAAATCACTGTCATGCTAGGATCATATAAACTTCTTTCAATACATCAACTTTAAAAAAATAAATTATGAACATCAAAAAAATCATCAGCATCTTCACATTACTGTGTCTGAGTGCAACAGGCTTTTCACAAACCGTTCAGGCTAAAACCGACACTTCCAGTCTGCTGAACGGACGCTTAAAAATTATTTCCAAAGAGGAAGACGGAAAAAAGAAATCGGCAAGTATTAATTTGGGTACTAAAAAAGATACTACCCGTAAGTGGCTTGAAACCAGTTGGCTCACATTCGATATAGGATTCAACCGGTACACCGATGAAACTGATTACAACGCCATTTCAGGTATGGATCCTGAGTCGAAATCGTACTTTAATTACCTGCCTAATGCTAATACAAATGATTTTGATTTAAAAAGCAAATCGATGAATATCAACATTGGACTGGTGAAAGCTCAACTTAGTCTGTATAAAAATTACATCAGTCTGGTTTCTGGAATCACGTACGATATCAATAACTGGGTATACAGTACCGGCTTGCAATGGCACCGGCAACCCGACTTTCAAACTGCAGTGTTCCAGGGCGCTTATGTGTACCGCGATAGTATGAATACGTACCGGAAAAACAAGTTAGTGACCAATTACCTGCAAGTTCCGTTTTTAATTCGTCTGGAAAGCAGTCCGCGACATAGTATAAAAAATGTCTCCCTTAGTGCCGGAGGATATGCCGGTTATCTGGTCAGGGCCCACACAAAAACCATTCTCAGCGGACAGCGGGATGCTGAAAAACATTTTGACGAATTCAATCTCAATAAATTCCAGTACGGAATGCAGTTTGAAGTAGCTTATCAGGGGGTTTCACTGTATTTCAAAAAAAGTTTAACCCCACTCACCGAATCAGGTACTTCACAATATCCTTACAGCTTTGGTGTTCGCTTAATAGGGTTATAAAATATTCATTCCAATCCTTTAGAAAGAAACAAGTTTTGAAATCAAGAAGGCGCTCCAACCGGGGCGTCTTTTCTTTATAACCCATCATGCAATTCCATAGGAATAATGTGCTCCCGGTTCAGGAATATTCAGTTACTTTTGCCGCAAATTTTTAAATTATGTACCCCGCCGAATTAGTACTTCCGCTGAAAGCAGAACTCACCGATAAAGGATTTGAAGACCTGAATACCCCTGAAAAAGTAGATGATGCCCTGAAAAAATCGGGCACCACCTTACTGGTTTTAAATTCAGTATGCGGTTGCAGTGCCGGTACCGCCCGACCAGGCGTTTTAATGGCTGTTCAGCATGCTGAAAAGAAACCCGAACATCTGGTCACTTCATTTGCCGGATTTGATACAGCTGCAGTTCAACAGGCTCGTTCATACCTGCTTCCTTATCCACCGTCATCTCCCTGCATAGCCTTAATGAAGGATGGCCAGTTAGTACATATGATTGAACGACACATGATTGAAGGCCGTCCGGCACAAATGATTGCCGCCAATCTGATGGATGCGTTCAACCGGTATTGCTGATACTTTCGCGTTCTGGAATGTACCCCGACTTCTACCACCTGCTAAAAGACCTGACCGGTATTTCCATTCCGGTACTGAGCTTATTCAAGACCTTTGGATTTCTGGTGGCCATTGGATTTTTCACTGCCGGTTACCTGCTTTATAAAGAAATAAAACGAAAAGAAGAGGAAGGACTTATTGGATTTACCATTGAAGAAATAACCACAGGTAAACCCCTGCAATGGAGCGATTATCTGATTTCAACCCTGATCGCTTTCTTTTTAGGTTTTAAAATTTCGGGTCTCATTGTTGACTGGAAAGAAGCCTCACCCGATCCGATGAGTTATCTGATCTCTTCCAAAGGATTACTTCTTCCGGGGATACTGGCAGCAATGATAACTTTAGTCTTCCGTTATTTCGAAAACCGGAAAACGGTTAAACAGGGTATACAGGTTAAAAAAGTAAAGACCTATCCTCATGTAAAGGTGGGCGACATTTGTGTTATCGCTGCCATCGGTGGTTTTGCCGGAGCTAAGATTTTTAATGCGCTGGAAACCTGGAGCGATTTTGTGCGGGATCCACTGGGAAGCTTATTCAGTTCAAGTGGCTTAACCTTTTATGGCGGCCTTATTGTAGCAACACTAGCCCTCTGGCGATACAGTAAAAAAATACATCTCGATTTCAGGCACTTATGTGATGCAGCAGCACCGGTTTTGATTCTGGCGTATGGCATTGGTCGTATTGGATGTCAGTTAAGCGGAGACGGCGATTGGGGTATTTATAATTCAGCTTACACCACATCGCCTGCAGGACAAATAGTACCTGCTTCCAAACCTGCCATGGAAGAAGCCATGGTATTGCATCCGGATTACTTTACACGGCACGCCGATGAAGGACAACAGCACCTTGCCGTAAAAGGTACTTCAATTCTTCCGGTATGGTTTTTTGCATTCAACTACCCGCATAATGTGAACCATGTAGGTGTTCCGATACCGGATTGTACCGATGAATACTGCTCGGTATTACCACAACCTGTTTTTCCCACTCCGGTATATGAAACCCTGTTTTGCATACTGGCCTTCTTTCTGCTTTGGGGAATACGGAAACGAATTCAGGTACCAATTGGTTTGTTTGCCATATACCTGATAATAAACGGTGCTGAACGGTTTTTAATTGAACAAATCAGGGTAAACTATAAGTACAACTGGGGTTTCATTCATCCTACGCAGGCCGAAATTATTGCAGTGATGCTGATTCTTTGTGGCAGTGTGTTATGGATTTTCAGGAAACAAATTCATCAAAAGTGGCCAACTACGTCATCGGTCTGACACAGATCCGAATTCTGTAGTATTTTCAATT
>CAYWKR010000260.1:0-3744 GCA_964458785.1 uncultured Bifidobacterium sp.
AGTAATTCCGATCTGATATTTGGTTCTACCATTCGTTTCCATGATTTATGGTTTGAAAACGGGGCACAAAAACTTTCGCTGAATACATCCGATATGGAATCGGAACTGCTGGAAGTGGAATTACATGAACTGGATCTGGGAGGCATCATGGCCTATATGAATGTTCAGGAACCTGCTTTATACGGACGATTGAATGGCACCATTGAGGTAAAAGGATTCGATGCCCAATCGGTACTTCACGCCCGCGTACATACCAGTAATGAACTTCGTTTAGCCAACGATACCTTAGGAATCACCTTTGTGGATGCCCTTTATGATATGGGTAAACAACGGGTACAGTTTCTTCCGGGTACCATCATCCGGCGTCAGGATGCTGAAACGGCCTTACAGGGAAGTATTCAGTTGAAAGACAGTTTAATTGATGTACGATTTACACTGGATGAAAGTCCGCTGGATTTTGCCGGTCAGTTTATTTCCGATTATGTAACGAATGTACATGGATTGGCCAGTGGATCGGTTACCATGAAAGGCAGTCTGCGCGAACCAGCCATTGGCGGAAAAATAAAGGTACAGAACGGCACGTTTCGGGTATTGTATCTGGGAACGGGCTACCATTTTAACGAATGCGAATTGAATTTCAATAATCGTACAATAGATCTTCTTCCCTTCGAATTACTGGATGAACGGGAAGGGGACTATAAGGCTATGGTGAGTGGAAAAATTCAGCATGAAGCGTTTCGGAATTTTTATTTTGATATGGATGTGCGTTCCGAAAATCTGCTTTGTTTAAATACACAGGAATGGGACAATGAACTTTTCTACGGCTATGTACCGGCATCGTTGCAGGCGAATGTGAAAGGTTATCTCGATGATATCGCATTGGATATTCAATCGAAACCACTCAAGGGCTCCCGCTTTTATATGCCCATTCAATCTACCGGCGACGCCTCTACGTACGATTATATTCACTTTGTGCAATTAGGAAGGGATCAGGATGAAGCATTGAACCGCCATCATAATTATTTTAAACTGAACCTGAATGTGGAAGCCACACCCGATGCACAGGTTTTTATTATTCTGGATAAAAACACCGGTGAGGAAATTGTAGCAAAAGGAAACGGGAATATCAATCTCGGGTTCGATATGGGAAATTCAATGAATATGTTTGGCACCTATGCCATCAGTGAAGGAAAGTATCTCTTCAATTTCAGGGGGGTATTACCAAGAACCTTTGTAATAAATGAAGGAAGTCGCATTCAATGGAACGGAGATCCACTGGCAGCTAAACTCGATGTAACCGCTGTGTACAAACTGGAGAAACAACTTTCGCTCTATCCGCTCATAGCCGGAAAAACCACCGATCCGAACGAAATCAACGAAGCAAAAAAACGCTACGAAACATTAGTGACCCTATATCTCAAGAATGAATTATCAAACCCCGACATCACCTTCGACATTTCGCAGCCACTGAATAAAGCCGTGGGTACCCTGGCATACGACAAGCTGCAACAAATTAAAAACGATGAGAAGGAACTGGTTTCACAGGCCGGTGTATTGCTGCTGCTGGGTGAATTTAAAAGTGCCGATGGACTGGGAAGTGCCGGTTATGAACTGGGTGGAGTGGCAACCGCTTCCGATCTGATAGGCAATGCGTTATCGTCGGGATTAACGAATGTATTCAGTGAAGTCACAGGTTTGAAGAATGTATCCCTGAGTTTGGGGTATAATAAAACCTATTCCACCGATGTTACCCAAAGCAATCTCGACCAGTTTAATTTTGGCGTATCGGCTAATTTATTCAAAGACCGTATGGTAGTTGATTTTGGATCGAATGTGGATTTAGACCGGAATACGAACGGAAGACTGAATACGAACAATTTAAATGTTGGTGGCGATCTGAAAGCACAATACCTGATTACCGAAGATGGTCGCCTGCGGGTGAATGCATTCAGTTCTTCAAATACCAATACCGAAGGGAATAATATTACCAAAGGCGGTTTGGGAATTTCGTATAAAAAAGTATTTAATAATATCTGGGAACTCTTTGGCAGCCGGCGTAAAAAGAAACCGGAAAGCGATTCCCTGAAAAAATCATGATATGCTGAAACGAAGTACCGGTTATTACATTGTACTGTTGATATTGCTGTTTCATATTTTTGTAACCGCTCATGCTTTTTATTCTCTCTTTGGGGAATATCAGGGTTGGACGCTGCATCATTTTTATCCTTTTCAGTTACTCCTTTTTACGCTGGCCTGGCTGGGTGTTTTTCTCAAACAGCGGTGGTGCGCCTTTGCCTATGTAATTTTATTGTTTCATGAATTAGCCATGAAATTATTTTTTGGTGGTACTGAATTCGGCGAAGCATTTGGAAAAAGCATGTTCCCTTTCGATCTGGCTTTTGTGATGGTGTTGCTGGTTCTGTACAAACAGATATTTCCTTCAAAAGATGCCAGCCCTTCCTGAAAAACCGGTACGCATTATTTCACTGGTTCCTTCCCTCACCGAATATCTCTATGCACTGGGGTTGGAAGAAGAGGTTTGCGGTGTCACCCGGTTCTGTATTCATCCTCCGCATTGGCGTAAAACCAAAACCCGTGTGGGGGGCACCAAAAGCCTGCACCTCGATAAAATTCGTGCACTGCATCCCGATTGGGTGCTGGCCAACAAAGAAGAAAATGTAAAAGAACAAATCGAAACCATTCAAACTTTTTGCAGGGTACTGATTACCGATATTCAAACCGTTGCAGAAGCTCTTCAGTCCCTGGAAGAAATTGCCGGTATAACACATTGTGAAGAGGAGGGAACGAAAATAACAGCGGCGATCAGGACTTCCATATCTGGCATGATACGCCCGGTAAAACCCATCCGTGTACTTTACCTGATTTGGCAAAATCCCTGGATGGCCGCCGGACAGAATACGTTTATTCACGATATGATGATGCATGCAGGCTGGTACAATGTAGTGGAATCAGAACGATACCCGGTACTGAGTGAGCAGGACATAGTGTACCTGAAGCCGGACATTATTTTCCTCTCTTCTGAACCCTTTCCCTTTTCGGATAAACATCAATTGGCTATGACTATCCAATTTCCGGGTATTCGGATTGAACTGATCGATGGGGAATTATTCAGTTGGTATGGAAGTCGCCTCCTGCATTCCTTTCCTTACATTAGCACACTGAATGAATCGCTACGCTAACTTTCTTTTGCCTGTAACGCTTCTGCTGTATGCAGCTTGTTGCATTTTGCTTCATCCCTGGTTAGGTTATATGCTCGACAGTGATGCAACCGCCTATTTAACCATGGCCGAAAAAGCAGCCAGGGGTGAATGGCTACAAAGTGTCAATGCGCTGTGGAGTCCGCTGAATGCCTGGCTCATAGCACCCTTTATCCGGCTGGGCTACGATGCCTGGCTAGTTGCGAAATGCCTCAATATTTTTTTTGGTGCCATTCTGCTTTTCCAATTGCATGGCTTTTTTCGGTGCTTCGGCTGGCCGGTTTTCTATCGTCTGGCATTATTAAAAACCGCAGCGGTATTTCTTTCATTTGCTGTATACTTTCAGGTTTTTGGCGACGTGCTTCAACTGGTTTTTGTATTGCTTTTTATCCGCATACTGATCAGCGATTCGTTTCCTCACCATATCATCTGGCATTTCCTGGGCGGGGCTGTGATGGGAATAGCCTATTACGCCAAGGCCTATTCCATGTTCTATTTTCTGGTGCTGAATGTGGTCGTCATGCTG
>CAYWKR010000261.1:0-3735 GCA_964458785.1 uncultured Bifidobacterium sp.
CATCGGCTTTATTCAGCACTACAATCAGTTTCTGATCCGAATGCAATGTAAGTTGCTGCACATCCGCTACAATTTCCTTCCAGGGTTGTTGTATATCGGCTATGAACAAAATCAGCCGGGCCTGTTTCATTTTTTCATAGGAACGTTCAATGCCTTTCGCCTCCAGTGCATCATCCGTTTGCCGCAATCCGGCGGTATCAATAAAGCGATAGGTGATTCCTCCCAATTGTAAGGTGTCCTCAATAAAATCGCGGGTGGTACCGGCCACTTCACTGACGATGGCTTTTTCTTCCTGCAACAAAATATTCAGCAAGGTAGATTTGCCCGAATTGGGTTTACCTACAATGGCCACCGGTATTCCTTTTTTCATCACATTACCGATTTGAAAAGAATGACTGAGTTTCTGAATTTCTTCTTCTGCCTGATTCAATAAACGAAACAATTGCTCCCGATCGGCAAAGGCAATATCTTCCTCACTAAAATCCAATTCCAGTTCCAGTAAAGCAGCAAAATCAATCAGCTCCTGCCGCAAGCCTTCTATCTTCGATGAATACGCTCCCCGCATTTGTTGAATAGCCAGTGTGTGCTGACTCTGGTTTTCGCTCGCAATCAGATCGGCTACTGCTTCAGCCTGACTCAAATCCAGTTTTCCATGTACAAAAGCACGACGGGTAAACTCACCCGGTTCGGCTATTCGTGCTCCTGCTGTCATACAGGCTTGCATCATGCGCTTTACTACATAGGGTGAACCATGGGTGCTGAATTCAATAATATCTTCGCCAGTATACGAATGCGGTTTTCGGAAAAGTGAAGCCACTACTTCATCTATCATACCGGCTTCATCGTTCAGGGTACCAAAATGTATGGTATTGGGCGATTGCTCACTGAGTTTTTTTCCTTTAAATAAAGAATCGGCAATAGCATAAGCCTGATCGCCACACAAACGAACCACCGCCAGGGCACTATGTCCGGGAGGCGTTGCCGGGGCCACAATGGTATCAGTAAGTAGGGGCAGATTCATGAAACGGAAACGGGAGAATTATAGCAGACAACGTTTATAGATAGAAATGGTGTTTTCCAGTCCGAGGTACAAGGCATCACAAACCAGTGCATGTCCGATCGAGACTTCCTTCAATCCTGGGATCTGCTTTGCAAAATAAGGGAGGTTAAAACGATCCAGATCATGACCGGCATTCAGCTCCAGTTCACAATCCATGGCTGTTTGAGCTGCGGTGATATAAGGTGCTATCGCACGCGGACTATCTGTGTTAAACAACGATGCATAGGATTCGGTATAGAGCTCCACCCGGTTTGTACCACAGTCTTTGGCATGTTTAATTTTTTCGGCATCGGGATCAATAAAAATCGAAACCCGGATTCCGGCATCCTGAAATTCACGACAACATTGTTGCAGAAAGGATTTTTCCTTCACCGTATCCCACCCATGATCGGAAGTGAGCTGGCCTTGTGTATCCGGAACCAGGGTTACCTGATGGGGCTTGTACTGTACTACGAGTTTTCTGAAATTTTCCTCCCTGGGATTACCTTCTATATTAAACTCTGTTTTCACTACCTTCTTTAATTCAGGAATATCCCTGTAGCGGATATGGCGTTCATCCGGACGGGGATGTATGGTAATGCCATCGGCTCCAAAACGTTCACAATCGATCGCTACCTGAATCAGATCCGGATTATTACCGCCCCGGGCATTCCGTAAGGTGGCAAATTTGTTGATGTTCACCGACAGTCTGATCATGGCTGCAAACTTATTCAATCCCCGGCAGAACAGATGCAGAACATCCCGTTAAAAAAAAATCCCGCCTTGTGAGCGGGATTCTTACGAAGTCATGCTGGATTATTTTTTCCACAAACCACGACCGAAATACCATACGAAATCGAGGTGTGCAGTTTGACGCCAAACGTTGAAACCAAAATCAGTGGTGTTGATTGTGTTGTTAACACCATCTGGATCGTGCTTCATGCTGCTGATTCCAAGACCAGCGATACCGGCTTGTAAAGAGAATGCATTGTACGGAGTGAAAGCCATACCGAAGTTTACAGCTCCACCTACACCATTACGGTTACCGGTTTGAGATGTTACAGGTGTTGTTACAGCACCTACAATGTTATCGGTTTGGAATGTACCGGTTGACAGACCTAAGTCGGCAGCGGTAGTGAATGCGAACCAGTTGTTCAGCGGGAAGTATTTCATGATGTATACACCAAAGTTTACATCCGTAGAGTTCATTTCAGTTTTGTTCAGGATAGGAGCCTGAGACATGATGTCTTCTGAGTTGGTATGAGATACTCCGAAGTTTACACCTAATTCCAAATTATCAACCACAAAGTAACCAACCGATGGCGTGAAAGCGATCGTGGTGGATGTGCTATCAGCGTCTAAATCCGGATCTGTCTTAGTAGTATTCATAGTATTCACTCCAAAACCCAAACGAACAGCTACATTCCCTTGTGAAGTGGCTGTGCGGGTTCTTTTTCTCTGGGCATCAACTGAAAATGCTGACACAATCATTAATGAGAGGATAATTGCTTTTTTCATATTTTACTTTTTTTATTATTTAATGAGCCAAAAGTATATCATGTTTTTAATATTTCACAGCATTATTTTCACTTTCTTTGTTTCAATAAAAATTTTCATTCAACACATTAAAATCAAAATACATGAAAAAAGGATGGATCATTCTTCTGGTGGTTGTTGCCGTATTGTTTTTCTGGCTTCGGGGCGCTTATAACGGACTGGTTCCCAAGGATGAAGGGGTGAAAGAAAAATGGGCCAATGTGGAGGCACAATATAAACGTCGTGCCGAATTAATCCCTAACCTGGTGGAAACCGTGAAAGGGGCTGCCAATTTCGAACAAAGCACCCTGACTCAGGTAATGGAAGCCCGGGCCAAAGCCACGCAAATGGTCATTGATCCCAATAACCTCACACCCGAGAAAATTAAAGAATTTCAGGCTGCACAGGGACAATTAAGTATGGCGATGGGTCGGTTGATGGCCGTGGCAGAAAATTATCCGCAATTGAAAGCGAATCAGAACTTTCTGGATTTGCAGGCTGAGTTGACCGGTACCGGGAACCGAATCACTGCAGCTATTAAAGACTACAACGAATCTGTAAAAGAATTCAATATTGGCGTCCGTCGGTTTCCTGTAAATCTGGTAGCCTCGATGTTTGGCATGCATGCCCGTGCCGCGTTTGAAGCAGAGCCCGAAGCCCGTAAAAATCCACAGGTTAAATTCTGATAGCGCATTCAAATCATGCGTTTTCTGTTTCGAAAAAAGAATCCCTTTCTGAGTCCGGATGATATTCAGCAAATCACCGAATGCATCCGTGAACAAGAGAAACGGAGCTCCGGCGAAATCCGATTGTTTATTGAAGAACATTGTAGCTGGATTGAAGCCGGCGATCGCGCACGGGTATTGTTTCAGCAATTGAAAATGACTGAAACCAGTCAGCACAATGCACTACTTATTTATATAGCCAGTGCCGACAAACAATTTGCCATTCTGGGCGATACCGCCATCTTTCAACTGGCCCCTGCCGATTTCTGGAATCAGCAATCTCAGGCCCTTGCCGGCACTTTCCGGGAAGGGCGTTTTAAATACGGTATTTGTCAGTGTATCGAACAGTGCGGAAATCTTCTTGCCACCTATTTTCCACCCAGGGAGAATCAGAAAAACGAGTTACCCGACGAAATCATTTTCGGAAAATGAGGT
>CAYWKR010000262.1:0-3722 GCA_964458785.1 uncultured Bifidobacterium sp.
TATCAATTTCAATGTCGAAGTGACCGATATTACAAACAATGGCTTTGTCCTTCATACTTCTGAACTGCGATTCCGTAATCAGGTCACGACAGCCACTGGCGGTTACAATTATATCTGCTTCTTTTACAGCATCGGCCATCTTTTTCACTTCATAGCCATCCATTGCAGCCTGTAAGGCACAAATCGGATCTATCTCGGTGACTATTACACGGGCTCCCGCACCACGAAGAGAGGCAGCACTCCCCTTCCCTACATCACCATACCCTCCTACCACAGCAACCTTTCCTGCCATCATCACATCGGTTGCGCGGCGTATAGCATCAACCAGTGATTCCTGACAACCATACTTATTATCGAATTTCGATTTGGTCACCGAATCATTTACATTAATCGCCGGAATAGGTAAAGTTCCCTTCTCCATGCGTTCGTATAAGCGATGAACACCGGTTGTAGTCTCTTCACTCAGTCCACGAATATGCTGAATCAATTCAGGATACGTATCAAAAACCATATTGGTCAGATCGCCTCCATCATCCAGAATCATATTCAGTGGACGATCTTCTGATCCGAAAAACAAGGTTTGTTCAATACACCAATCGGCTTCTGCCTGTGTTTGTCCTTTCCATGCAAATACCCCGATACCGGCAGCAGCAATGGCCGCAGCAGCCTGATCCTGTGTAGAAAATATATTGCATGAACTCCAACGAACTTCAGCGCCTAATTCAACGAGGGTTTCAATGAGTACTGCTGTTTGAATGGTCATGTGCAGACAACCGGCAATGCGGGCCCCTTTCAACGGCTTCTGGGCACCAAACTCGGCACGAATCGCCATTAAACCGGGCATTTCTGCTTCGGCCAATCGAATTTCTTTACGGCCCCATTCGGCCAGACTCATATCCGCTACCTTGTAAGGCAGGTTCAGATCAATGTTGGATTTTGTTTGAGTAGACATCTTAAAAATTTTGGGCAAATGTATTCATTCAAAACCATGTACCATGTATTTACCAGTAGATTTTATACATGAACTATAGTTAATGTCCCTGCCATGTCTTTATACTCTGCCGGTTCTGCAAAATAGCCCCATGCAGTACCTGCCGGAAGGCTTTCCATCGTAGTTCTATGATCCTACGCACTTCTTCCTGATCGGTAGGGGTATGCAACAAACTATCGTTCGAAAAATTAAATATATGACTAAGCACATCGTCATCGTCCACCAGCAAATACGATCCGGAAAGGAATTGACTGTGGCCGTCGGTATATGTATATACATACCTGTTGGCACTGCTATCGAAAATACTGTTTCCAAAGGCAAAGAAGGGATCAGGATAACGTAAATACTGAAGTACCGATGGCAAAATATCAATTTGCTGTGTATGCAAAGACGATACTCCCTTTAATTGCGGGTCGCCCGGAGCAAAATACAACATCGGTAAGGCGTATAACCCTAAGCCCTGATTATAATACCCCAGACTGTCGTAATAAGCCAGAAAATTATGATCAGCTGTAATCACAAATAAGGTATTCCGGTACCATGAAGAATGAGATGCTGTTTCGAAAAATTTCCGTAAGGCTTCATCTGTATACCGCACCCCTCTGTATATTCCCTTTAACCTGGCTATTTCCGAATTGCTGTACCCTTCAGGCAAATGAAAAGGTTCGTGCGAACTGAGGGTAAAGACTGTTGAAAAGAAAGGTGCTTTCTGTTGATCGAGGGAGCGGCAAACGTATTGAAGAAAGGGTTCATCCCAAATACCCCAGGTACCATCATAATCATGGTCGTTGGCATATTCTGTCCTACCGTAATACCGGTCGAAACCGGCAGCCCGGGCAAACAGATCAAAACTCATAGTTCCGTTAGTACCTCCATGAAAAAAGGATGTGTGGTATTGTTTTCTCTTCAACACCTGAGCTATGGATTCTATTTCATTGGTGGCATACGGCGAATTCATAAACGATTCATCCATGCAATTCGGAATACCCGCCACACATGCCGGTATCCCATCGGAAGAACGATGTGCATTGGCAAAAGCCCTGGTACATTGAAGCGACTCGCCCGCCAGGCTATCCAGAAAAGGAGTATAACTGCTTCTTCCACCCATGCCTGTAAATCCCTTTCCAAAACTTTCCAATATAATCAGCACTACATTTTTTGATGTAAAAGGTGCTGTACCCGTAAAATGTTTTACAGGGGAACATTGTTTCCACGCCTCCTGGTCGGAATAATCGTGATACGCTTTTAAGGTGGGTTGCTCCAGACTATGAATTATATTAAAAGGTGTATTCACCACCAGCGGCACCTCGAGATTGGAAGCTACCTGACGGGCATTGGCTGTCAGAAGCGGTTTTAACTGAAATCCGCCCCGTATGAACAGAATACTGCAAGCCATAACCAACAGAAACAAACTCCAGGATTTGAAAGCAGATGAAAGGGGTTTCGTTTTTTCAGGAATCCATCGTTTTACAACCTTTATACTGACTATAATAAAAAGGATACCGAGTAGAAAAACAAACCAGAAATTCCTTACATAGGATGGCAGCAAATCGATAAAGTCCGACTTCCTGCCTAAAAGATCAAAAACATCAGCTCCCATTCGTTTCCGCACATAAGGATAATACGCGATATCAGCCAGATCGAACAGAATGGCTATTAGTTGCGGCAGAAGAAAAAGCCACAAAAGCCACTTCCTGAAATGCGAATTCCGATGCACACTGTTCAACGGTAAGAAGGCAAAGAACAAATAAGGTAAAGAAAGGGTGATGATGGCCGAAATATCAAAACGAATGGCATGCCATTGCAGTGTGAGAAGCCGGAATACTGAAACTTCATTTTTGAAAAATGAATAGTTATAGCTAAAAAAAATAAGCCGTGTAAACTGATACAGCAGCAGTACCCCCAGGATAGGTATCAGGTAGCGGACCAAACTTTTAGGGTTATCGCTCGTTGGGTGTGTCAACAAATTTGAATTTGAATGCAAATAAAAAAACCTTCAGGCAATTACCTGAAGGTTTCTGATAATTCATTACAATGAACTTAGATGATTTCCACTTCAGCACCTGCTTCTTTCAGCTTGGCTGCGATATCATCGGCAGTTGCCTTGTCGACATTCTCTTTTACATTTCCTGGAGCGCCGTCAACCAAATCCTTGGCTTCTTTCAATCCAAGACCGGTGAGGTCTTTTACCACTTTCACTACACCTAATTTAGCGGCACCAGCCGATTTCAGGACTACAGTGAATGAGGTTTTTTCTTCAGCAGCAGCGGCACCGCCACCACCGGCAGCTACTACTACTGCAGCAGCAGCAGGTTCAATACCGTAATCGGCTTTTAATACATCAGCTAATTCCTGAACTTCTTTAACAGTTAAGCCTACTAAGGTTTCAGCTAAATTTTTTATGTCTGCCATGTTAATTTTTTTAATTGATTAATAAATAATTTATGTTGATACTTGGAAGCCGTTATTCTGCGGCAGGCGTTTCACCTGCTTCTTCAGACGGACTGGCAGCAGCTGCCGCTCCACCCTCTGATTTGTTTTGCAACGCTGACAATACTCTGGAAATCGGTGATTTAAGCAATCCGATCACTTCACCAATCAGTTCATTCTTGGTTTTGATATTTTTCAGTGCAGTCAGACTATCATTGCCGAGGTATACTTCATCACCGATGAGGGCTGCCTTAAGCAAAGGTTTGTCTATATTATATTCCTGGCGAATTGAACTGATGAG